>CAYVFQ010000202.1:0-1512 GCA_964451045.1 uncultured archaeon | reverse complement strand
GATTTGAACCAACGACCTCCGGGTTATAAATCCAATGAGCATCGACTATTCCTCTCACGCTTTCCAATGGAATGTTCAGCGATGGTAAAAAGGTCCGATTAATTCCACGCCCATATTTCAAATGTGAAACCAATAGTTAAAAAAGGAACCTTTTTGTTGAACAGCCTACCGCGGACGTGGAGTTCGATTGAGTCAAACTCCACCTGAAACACTACCAAATATCATAATAAGAGCCTGACTTTCTAATATGCTAAAACCAACATTATATTGATATTGTGCAAGAGCAAGAGATTTTTTATAATTCATCTAGTTTTGTAAATACATTGATAATTTCCCACGATTCTTTTAGATGTTCGAGATCACCTTCTTTTAAAGAAGCCCTTACCGGATGCATAATTCGATTACGAATACTATTTAGCCTTTCAATGCGTTGTATAAAATCAGTCTTGTTTTTGATTTTCTGAGAAATAAGTTGAAAGTGTTCGTCAAATATCTCTATATTCTTTTGAATCACCTTGCTTAAATCTAACAAATTGGTATAGCTAAAAAGCTCTTCTCTCTCAGAAGACCTTTCTCGAGTTACAGCGCACTCTTCTCTCACACTTTTAGGTATTCCACGAACCCACCAATCATTTTCTTCTTCACCATAAACCGTTTGAAGAGTACGCTTTACACATTTATGCAGCGCTGGTTCAATTCGATGAATATATCTATATGCCTGAATTTCAGGCTCATCATTATTTTGTAATTGCTCTGCTAATAATTTTGCTCGCTTGCTATCTGCATCCAAGCGTTTTTCATTTTCTTGGATTACTTGATGTTCAAGTTCGTCAGCTAAAGTATTTATAGAGGACTTAACGTAGGAATTATTTATAATATCTCCTATCATCGATAACGCCCATTTTCTGTGAGTGTGATCTCCCGACCGTATTTTCCCGGAAACATGTAGAGCTACAGCTCGACTACCGGTAAAAAGAACCCCATTTGAATTTACATTTGCGTTACAGGCAGGGCATCTCCATTGATTCTCAGCTAATATTTCTTCTTCTGATGATTGCATTTACCTTTCTCCATATATAAAAGTCCAATTTGTTTGTAGGAACGGAAAAACCATTGAAAACTTAGATGAGCCCCTCACTACACACTATCCTGACCACCTCTGTTTCCATGGTTGTTTCTCTGGTTTCATCTTCGGTAGGAGGATTCAAGCGATAGCGTTGGCGAAGTGCTTCAAGCCTGCGTATTAGACCAGTGCCTTCTAACCCTAAATCTCTAATATCACGTAATTCCGGCAACACAGTTTCTGGCAGAGTATCCAAGAATATCTGACGTAAAAGGGTTATTCTCTGAAGTTCTTCAGGATTATCTTTTACTTCCTCACGGGCAAGATTCAGATATTTCGATAAATAACGGCGGATTCTTGATTGCGAGCCTGGCCGGCGGCTCCGCCCCAACCGGCGTTCGGCATCTTTCCTGAACTGACAATAGCCTGCCATAACACGTTCATTATGC
>CAYVFQ010000201.1:0-1520 GCA_964451045.1 uncultured archaeon | reverse complement strand
ATGTTAAGACAGGGGGAGACATGTGACCTTTACCAGAGGCATCAGGTTTTATCGTTTCACTATATGAAGACGAATTTGCATAACGGCGCAAGTTTTCGACGGTCGCTGTCTCTCCGTCAAGTACAAGCATAAAATTTTTGGACTCAGGTGCCTCGGTGTCTTCAGAGCTTGCAAGCCTTGTTACGAATAAGACATCTATCATAAGTTCTCACCTTAATTTAAAGTGCACTATTATCTGTTTGTCTCGTGCTTTTCCTTTGAGAAATTTGATAATGGATATTCAAGCTTCTATCGTGCCTACACCTAGGCAGAACCTGCAATTATCATTAACACCAGTTGACGGAAAATACGAGATATCGAGGATTCCTTGATTATAGGTGGCTTATTTACCGTTGTCAAAGTAACTGAAAAAGAAATACACGTTACGTGTGAGTATTAAAATGATGATGGCCGTTTAAGTAAGTGGTTTAACGGTGCTTCTGGATCGGGAAACTGCACAAACATATTTGTCTATTTAGAATCCAAACTACTTGACATGTATGAAAAAGCGTGGTATCATATTATTAATGAATAAAATTTATTCATTAATAAGGAGAGTATAATGCCTAGAACTCAAGAAGCGTTTCAGCAAATTCGTGATTCAAGTAAGCAAAACATACTTGATAGAGCGGCAGATGTGTTCGTCGAAAAGGGATTAGCCAATACGAAAGTTAGTGACCTGACTCAGGCTGCCGGTATCAGCCAGGGATTGCTTTACAGGTATTTTGCTGATAAAGATGACATATTTATTTCCCTTCTTGAGCGAGTCATAAACGGTGTAACCGATTATGCACAAGATGCCGATAAAATTGATGGAACTTCGTTAGAGAAGCTTCGCTGGTTAACGGAAAAGATTCTTCAAGGTATGTCTGAGGAACCGATATACTTTCAGCTCTTTGCGCAGGCTATAGCACTACCGGGGAGAGTGCGAGAAACTCTCGAGAAACTGGTAATAGTGATTAAAATACTTCGCCAGATAATAATTAAGGGCCAAAAGGTTGGTGAAGTAGTCAATCGTGATCCCGACCAACTTTTATTGCTTTATCTTGGCTGCCTTTACGGACTCGGGGCAGGAAAAAGTTACACTACAAGCTGGATTGATGAACACTTTCCTACGTCCGAAGCGGTCCTCCAGATTCTCAAGGCATAGAAATTGCCCTAAAACCACACGTACTTTCCATTAAGAACAAATCAAGAGAGGTTAAGAATGCATAAATATTTCAAGAAACTGGGTATTTTCATCGAAAATAAACGAATATTCATAATTATCCTGGGTCTAATATTCGTTGTAGCATCAATATTTGGCGCGATGCAACTGACCACAGCCTTCGATACCAATACATTTGTAGATGCTGATTCTCAGGTCTACAAGGATTACGAAAGGTTTTCCCAAAATTTCAGCAGTGACGTGATTGTAGTCTTGTTAAGCGGTGAAAACATGTCTCAATTACTACAAATGCAAAATCTGAACGCCATGGAGA
>CAYVFQ010000200.1:0-1538 GCA_964451045.1 uncultured archaeon | reverse complement strand
TTCTTACTCAACGTTGGAACCGCATAACATATCATTACGGCGAAGTTCCACAAATCAACACACTCCTGCTTGTATATTCCATATGCTTTTGTATGAATCGGATGTCGTTCCAGAGTCACTACGAAACCTCCGAAAGGCTATTATCTATCAAATGTATCTACCAACAAAAACAATAAGTTTTCGATGGTTGCGTTTAACGCTCTTTTGAGTTGTGCCTTCGCAGCAACCAAAGAGAGCGAGAATGCGTCAACTCCAAAATGAGGTTATACGGTTATTTTGACAATTCCGAATCCAATTAGCTCCTTAAGCACTTCAACCGATTTTGAAGATAGCTGATCTCTAGAAAAGGAAATGTACCCAAGATCTTTAAAATTGCTTGGGAATTCAACCGTGTCTTCTTTCAAAATTACAATCCTTTTGTCATATAAAAAACCAGAGGCACCCAACTCGTATACAACATTCTCACTTGGTCTCCAAATAGTATTACCGTTTAGATCCCTAAATTCCTCATCTGCAGTAAAAATCAATATAGCGCAATTACATAATTCCATTGTTTCTCTGACTTTTGAGCCTATGGGTCTTCCCAAATTAGGTTCCTCAACAGCAACTTTATATGGTATTTTGAACTGATTCAAAATGCCTTTTAGTTGCTCAAGGGGCGTCTTGTTTTTTCCATGACCAATGAAAATGTATTCTCCTCCGGTTTTTCGTTTATCACTGATTTCTTCAGTGATCTCACCTTTGCCTTCTTGTCTTCTATCCTTATCGTTTGATATTTGATTTGATGCGGATGAAGATGTATCAGTGAAAGCAACTAATTCTGATTCAAAAAAGTCGATGCGAGTAGGAGAACCTTTTCTACCGATTGTTATGTTTCCTAGACCCGCTCCAGCGGCTATCTGAAAAAAACAAACGGATTGATCATTAATAATCTTTTCGTTATCAGATACTTCTGACCTAAAGTGTTCGTGCCAAATAGCAGCAACTTCGGTAGCAGTTATAGATTTCAAATCATTAAGTTTTGCTCGTTCAACTATTGAGTTATACGGTGGAATGGTTCTTATTATATCCCTGAGAACCTGCATGAAGTTCTTTAGATTTTCTCTTATAGCTTTCCGCCCTTTATCAGTCAGTTTCAGTTGTTCCTGGTCTTCGATGAGATCCCAATATTTTAGGGCGGAAAGCTTTCTGCCATCTAAAAACTTCGAGTCTATAACAGCTTTTGCTTCTTTTATACTTGCGCCTATAGGTTTCTTTTCTAGATAACTACAAACAGTTTTGATATCTTCGACCGTCGTACGAATTGGTAGGCTCATATGCCACCTCCACAGAGGAACCTAATATATGCCTCTAATATAAGCCTCTTTTATAAGAAAGTCAAGGAGTAATCAGTAAAATCCGTATAACATATTATCTCGCTTGCTGCTTTTGAACAACAATTGTAACTTCGCAGGCGACTTGCGAATAGCTTATTCTATGTTTATTCGCTGGTTTTGAAGCAGTAAAAGCATTCACCCCGTTATATTAGCAAGAAGCGT
>CAYVFQ010000199.1:0-1559 GCA_964451045.1 uncultured archaeon | reverse complement strand
TTGTATAACGGGTTATCGCCCCAGTTCGAGGGTCCGTTTGATAATATAGCCAATCATAAGCAAGATCTGCCAAATGAGCCCCTAGATACGAAGCAATTCCGAAAATTGCAATTATTACGTAGCAAATAATTTGTGGGAGCCAATATCTGGTTTTCAGTATGCCAACTCGATCCAATAGGAGTTCAATTCTTAGCATGAGTTTTGCTCGTCTAACGAAAATGACCACCATTACGATAAATGCCAAGATAGAAGCGGTTAGGAATAGTAATCCCTGGACTAAAGTATAACCTGGAGCGGCATCAAAATGAAACATCCGCCTCCATGCATCTAAAGTGCTTGGCCGATCACTAGCTAATGGCCAAATAAGAACACCTGCACGTAATACATCATTATTATTTAGGCTTACAAAAACGATCCAAATAATGGGGAACACGGAAATAAACATAAAAAGTCCAATAACAAAGAATCGGAGAATATTTGAAGCAAGATTACTAAAGTCTAAGGGGAATAATCGATATTCTTGATATGATGCAAGCAAGAGTACCACTAATCCGATTGGTATTATCAGTCCTGATCGTGATATTCCCTCCGTATCCCAGGGAAGGCCGAGATCCGCCAGGTATAGCTCGGAAGCCTGTGCGCGGAATAGAAGTAGTTTAACTCCCTCAATGATTGCTGCAACCGAAACCAAGACTCCAACCATTCCACTCTCGATTTTGATTCCTTTTTGCATTTGGAAATGTTGACGTATTCTTATTAAAATCGCCACAAAGACGCATACAAGGACAAGATATGAGAAAAAAAGATATAAGGGATGTCCCGGTGGATGTAAGAAACGAAAAGATGTGGAAGTCCAATCGCCACTGCCTTGAATGATCTGAAAGAAATACCATTGAAATATCAGATATTGTGCACTAACGTGTGTCCCTTCCGTATCAATAACCCGCTGAATTGTTCCAAATGAAACTGAAAGAGGCAGTAATAACGAGAGAATAAGCCAAAAATCTCTCCATCGCATTAAAATTGGTTGTTTTTGGTTATTAGTATTCATTTTATCACATCCTTCAAACTACATCCTTAACCTCCAAATCCTTCGTAAGGTCCTTTTCCTGTGAATTTCGTGTACAAGTAGACCATCACAATGAGCGCGATGAATAGAATGAAGCTTATTGTTGTTGCCATCGCCCAGTTTCCTGCGGGTGGCCGGAAAAGAAAGAAGATGTATACGACTAAAATATAATAATCGGAAGGATTTAGCGCGCTTGCTACAGGTCGCGACATGATATAGATGACATTAAACATGTTAAAGGTCCATAGAAAGCCTAAGATCGATGATACCACAATGATTGGCTTCAGAAAGGGGAGTGTAACAAAACGAAATTTCTGCCAGGTGGTTGCTCCATCAATAGCTGCAACTTCATACATTTCGTCAGGGATAGATTGAAGAGCAGCTAAGTAAGCTACGGTCATGAAGGAGTACCCAAGCCAAATATTTACGAGGATTGCGGAGTACAGAAATATATTGGTGTTTAACCAATCAATAGGGGGCAGATGTAATG
>CAYVFQ010000198.1:0-1563 GCA_964451045.1 uncultured archaeon | reverse complement strand
ACCGAAAGGTTCACATGCCCATGATAGCATAGCTTTAAATAGAAGCTGGTTCATTCTAATTAATTGATAAAATATTGAGGGTAGACGAGTTAAAAAAACTTGAAGACCTGAAAAAAAATGTCAGACAATTCTTTTTCTATCAATCTTAATTGCAGGAATGGTTTTTATTTAGACCTTATGCTTTTACAGGGGGTGAGAAGAGTGGGCAAGAAAAAGAAGAAGAAATAAATGATAAATGGCTTTTGTAGCTGTTGACGTTTTTGTTTTTTTAATTTACATTGATTTGAAAAGGTGAAAAACATGGCATGGGAAGAACAAGGATGGGATGACGAAGAAGACGAAGAATCAGAAGAAGAATGGTAGATAGTTGAATTAGCTAGTGAAGTGGAAAATTTTGAGACTTTTTTAATTTCCTAATTATTTTTAAACAGGTCAAATTTATATAGTACCTTTACTATTTTATCCTAATAATCTGAGGTGAAAATATGGGTTGCAACGGCGTTTGCTCGGCGTGTTCTTTCAAGGAAATCGAAGAACAGATGAAAAAGAAGATGAAAGAGACCGAAGCCTGAGAGTTGGCTTTATTTACTTTCGCTACTAATAATTATTCTGATTTGGAATCTAGGCAGACTGTGTTCTTGCCTACTTATAAGCAAAAATAAGTGGTTTTGTGGAATTTTTGCCAAAAATTAAGGAGAAACGGTGGAGCAAAGCGTCAGAAAAGGCTATTTTCAACGATTGGCAGCGCAAAAAGCTATTTCTTTTCAACAAAAAGGACAGGAAACCGATTTTCACAATAGACACTCCGCCACCTTACGTGAACACGCCAGTACACATAGGCCACGCCTTCACATACACTATCATGGATATCATCGCGCGCTTCCGCAGGATGACAGGGTGGAACGTGCTTTTCCCGCTGGGCCTGGACAAGAACGGCCTCCCTATCGAGGTGCAGGCAGAAAAGAAGTTCGGGATAAACATGCACAAAACGCCGCGCGAAGAGTTTATCAAAAAATGCAAGCAGCTTATAGAGGAAAGCGGAGACAAGTCCATCGAAAGCTTCAAGGGTCTCGGGATAAGCTTCAATGAATGGAAGCTGAAGCACGAGATAGGCGGCAGATACGACACGGACGACAAGGAGTACCGCAGGATGACGCAGGACACATTCATCCGCCTCTGGGAAAGGGGACTGATATACGAGGACGTGAAGCCGACGAACTACTGTCCTGTGTGCGAAACGACCATTTCCGACGCAGAGGTCGAGTACGTTGAGCAGCACACCCACCTTAACTACGTCAAGTTCTATGTCAAGGAAACGGCAACAGCGATGGGTGAGTATGTGACAATAGCGACCACTAGGCCTGAGCTGCTTTGTGCATGCAAGCTGATACTTTACAACCCAGAGGACGTGCGCTACATGCATCTGAACGGGCGGACAGCAATCGTGCCGTTGTACAACATCGAAGTGCCGATAATGGCTCATCCGTACGCAAAGCAGGATTTCGGAAGCGGGCTTGTGATGATATGCAGTTTTGGGGACTACAGCGACGTGCGCATACTGAG
>CAYVFQ010000197.1:0-1563 GCA_964451045.1 uncultured archaeon | reverse complement strand
ACTCCGCTAAACAGAGACTGCTAACAAATGAATGAACGGCGCTGTCGCAGCTTCGGCATTAGGCTATGGTGCAAAATAAGGGTTGACATATCATATATGGTATATATATAATTTGACATGTGGCGAATTGAAGAGCATCGTAGATTAGACAAACAAATAAAATCAGTCCCAAATGAGGTACTCAAGCGATACGAAAAATGGAAAGATATCGCTTCAATCTCAGGACCGCAAGGATTGCGATTGATCAAGGGTTTTCATGATGAAACCTTATCTGGGAAATGGAAAGGTTACCGATCCTCTAGACTTGGTGATCAGTGGCGAATTATTTATCGGGCCATTTCTGAAGAGATGCTTTTTCAAGTTGAATCTATAACATCTCATGACTATCGGAGGTCATAAATGAATGAATATAGACCAGCAAAGAAAAGAATCGGTGTTTCTGTTGGCGAATCCGTACGCATTATTCGCGAGCTGCAGGAGTTGAGCCAGAATCAGTTATCTCATCTTACAGGTATTCCTCAGGCAACCATTTCGGCAATAGAAAATAACCGCGTTCAATTAGGGGTTGAAAGAGCGAAAGTTTTAGCGCGTGCCTTAAAAGTGCATCCGGGAGTTCTTGTCTTTCCCGGTTGGGAACTTCCAGATGAAATCGCAGCATGACAATTCGCTGGTGGCTGCTGTCGCTGCTTCGCGCTTGGCCTCTCGGCGCGACCTGCCCACCCGCTAACCGGCCCATACGCGCCGTTAGCCTGTTGCGCCCCGCATCAGCTCGGCATTAGGACTCAAGACTATGTTAAGAAAGGAGTTGCTAATGTTTCTTAACAGACTGGGATTAATAATCTTTATCTTTGCTTTTATTTTCCCCGTAATATCATTTTCTGGTGAAAATGGTGGGGAATACAGAAAGGATAAAGAAGTGGATGAAGATACTCTATTACTTTTTGATGACACCCCTCGGTTCGACAAGTTATCTTTTGATATTGATGATTCAGATCGTTTAAAACCAAAGGCAAATGATTTTGAACTGCTACATTTTGCGCCAATGAGTAATAAAAATGGAGAAAGATGGGTATTGATTACAGTAAGAAACACGTCTACTGGGCGTCGTTTTCTTAAAAGTGAATACATTGTTGCCACATTTGTAAACGAGGAGCAAAAAAACCCTACAGGCCTAAATGAAAGTATCGATGCCGGACAAATTTTTTCCAAAGCAATTTTCTTTGGTGTTAACAAATTTCCAATCGTCATGTTGGAAATTCAACCTTAAATATGCGTCCTAATCGGGTAGCCGGGGATGATTAGCCCCCCAGCCCCACACCATACGCCGTCGCCGGAGGCTATAGCGATACAAGCCCAGTATGAGATTTGGGTCACCCATTAAAGAGAGGAAGAAAATGAGTTTTGCTCATCTTTTTTCACCTGCTGCAATCGGCAAATGTAATCTCAAGAACAGAATCATCATGGCGCTATTTCCGACAAAATACGCCACAGAAAGCAGGGTCAATCCGAAGATCACGGAGTTCTACAGAACAAGGGCCCGCGGTGGCGTTGCCATGATTGTCC
>CAYVFQ010000196.1:0-1565 GCA_964451045.1 uncultured archaeon | reverse complement strand
CCTCTCGACTTAACCCTATTGCTTTTACTGCACTATCTAATGCCATCGCTAGCTCGGGCGTCAACGGAACGATGACCTTCTCTTCTATATGGGGCTCTTTTGCTTTTTGGATAAGTTCTTCATAATTTGCTCGAGGTTTTTGTTTCCCGATTTCAACTAACCGTACTTTTTCTGGCGCTGTAAGTCCCTTCATTTTTTTAGCTAAACTTATCATTTTCTCTTTGTCGTCAACTGCAATTTCCATCACTCGTTTTACATCAGTCTTAGTGATTTCACGTTTGTGGAGCATTTTCTTAATTTCGTCCGGCGCATCTTGGATCTTGAGATGTTCATATATGTAGGGAACACTCTTACCCAAAATTTTAGCAACTTTTTTGGCGGATTTGTTATACTTCCTATAGAAATAACTTATAACCTCAATTATATCTGCTCTGTTTAGCTCAACCCGATGGATATTTTCACTTAAGGACAATATTTTTTGTTGTTCTTCTTCAGGTTTTTGCGGCAGAATAATTACTGGTATTTCATTATATTTAACAGGGTCTTTCTTTTTCAATTCTTTAAAAGCGAGTAGCCTGCGTTGCCCCACTATCAAATTGAACTTATCGCCTTCTTTAAAAACTACTACAGGTTGAAGCAGTCCATATTTCATTATGCTTTCAGCAAGTTCATCAATTCCCTTATCTTTATCCAAGGTTCTTACATTTCCTTCCCCGACATTAATTTTATCAACGGGCAACTTTGGAATATTAGCTTCTGTGCTATTTTCAGCCATTTTGATACCCCTTTTCTGTAAGGACGAATAATCCTAATAGCCCTGCTTTTGACCACTGATTTAGTTTCTTCATTTTATACACCATCCAATGATAGTCGATATATCGAGCCTCCGCCACTTATTCTGTCTCACTTTCGCTTTCCCCGTTTTAATTCAACCCACTGCCTAATTGCTTCCTCAATCGCTATCGACAGGTTGCCCTTTTTCATCCCAAGCTGTTTAGCAACTTCAGCCCTAAATTCCCGCTCAAGTTCATCCGGGATAACCAGGTCCAATCTGCCCACGTTTATCGCAATAAGTTTGTTGACCTTGCCATATATGTGTTTTTCCGCTTATTCTAAAAATTCACAATCACCTAGAAATGGTTTAGATCGATAGAAGTGCTTTTGAGTACGTCATTAACTCTTTAAGCGTTCGAACTTTCATTTAATCTGAGGCCCAGTGGGGAGTAGATATGAAAAAGTTGAACGAGCCACAGATAACAGCCAAATGTGTTGAAATCAGCAAATGCCTGCTTAACACCGAAGTAGGACTAATAGACTACGATTTGGCAGCAACGCGTAGCATCGGCGATGCCGCACGCTTGGCGGTGAGCATCAAGCAACTCCAAGAGCCAGTTTCAGTGAGCATAATGGCGGCTGTGTCAGCCGCATTAAAGATTCCATTCAGATCTGTACAATTTGAGCTGCTACCATTATACGAACAGCTCGGGTGGGGAGAAATCAAGCGGAGCGGCATAAACATGGAGGGATTCAGAGAAAATATTCCACCAACTGAAGATATCCTGACC
>CAYVFQ010000195.1:0-1584 GCA_964451045.1 uncultured archaeon | reverse complement strand
GTAGAAGCTCTGCACAATGTGGGCTGGGAAGATTCAGATATATTAGATGCAGTCGCCCATGGTGCATTCATGAAAGGTCATGCAACCTTAATGAAGGCATTTTCAAATAAAGCCGTTGGTTAGTTGAACACATAGCCTGCGTAAGGTTGTAGAATTCAGCTGTAAAGGACAGAATCATAAAATCATTAGATGCCGAATCAGCCGGTTCACGTGACGCAGACAAGCTGCGCTTGTGACTGGCGACGTTAGATCAGGATGATTGGAGATTCTTCGTGAGCGTGAGTATATGAGACCTTGGTCAACATTACTTCTTCTGGCTTTGCCTTCAATCTTCTTAGTCTGGAGTGGCATCAATGCGGTCAGAAAAAGGAAAGCATATTTCGGACGCGGGTATTGCACTTGGACTGGACGAAAAGCCGTAATCCTTGGTTACTCTTGGATACTTCTCGGTACTACACTTTTCGTTTTGGGATCAGTAATGATATTGATCTAACAATTCAGTAAACTCGGTCGTATTTTTCGTTCGCTCTGCTCACTGCAAATGTGCCGGTTACGGCTGGCTATGGCGCGCCGCTTCGCGCCCGTTATGCAATTACTAATTGAGGCACGACATGAATAGAGTTCTTCTTGCAGGAGCAACAGGTTACTTGGGTGGATATATTGCCAAAGAGCTTCTGAGAAGGTCATATCCTGTCAGAGCGATTGCTCGCAATCCAGAAAAACTAAAACAAAACAACATTGAAGTAACCGAGATAATTCAGAAAGAAATAACTCAACCTGACGCTATCAAAGACTGTTGTAAGAATATTGATGTAGTCATTTCAACAGTTGGTATTACAAGACAAAAAGACGACCTTACCTATATGGATGTTGACTACCAGGCAAACATGAATCTTTTGCAGGAAGCAAAACAGTACGGAGTAAAAAAGTTCATTTATATTTCTGTATTAAATGGGGAGAATCTTAGACATTTAAAAATATGCGATGCAAAAGAGCTGTTCGTCGAGCAGTTAATAAAGTCTGGATTGGAATATTGCATCATTCGCCCAAACGGATTTTTCTCAGACATGACTGAGTTTTATAAAATGGCAAAAAAGGGACGAGTCTATTTATTCAATGATGGAGAACTGAAAACGAACCCGATACATGGCGAGGACTTAGCAGCAGTCTGTGTTGAAGCCATTGATAAGCCTGATAAAGAAATCAAGGTGGGTGGGCCTGAAACCCTTACACATAATGAGATTGCGGCGGAATCCTTCGAGGCTCTGGGGATTAAACCGAAAATAACTCACATTCCAAATTGGGTACGCATTGCTGTTCTCAAAATAGTTAGATTATTTTCAGGGAGCAAGGTTTATGGACCAATAGAATTCTTTATGACGGTCATGGCAATGGATATGGTTGCTCCTGAGTATGGAAGACATAGATTAAGAGAACATTTCACTAATCTGGACCACATAAATGCATAGAATATCGGGGTCAAATCTGAATATCGGGGTCTGAATATCGGGGTCAAATCTTGATTAGGGTCTGAATATCGGGGTCAAATCTTGATTAGTGAATAATAATATTTTTAACTATAAT
>CAYVFQ010000194.1:0-1600 GCA_964451045.1 uncultured archaeon | reverse complement strand
GGCCTGTTATATAAATCACGTTAGCATCCTTTTCTTTGATTAACCGTTTAAGGAGAACATAAATGAGAATGAGGCCCGGTAACGTTCACCAGTGCCCAAGCAAGCGTGGTTTTATGTGTTTAACTTTCAATGGCTCTCGAAGAAGAGGATTGTCACAAAGATAAATTTGGCCTACAGAAAGATAATTAGCTGCACACCAATATTTGTGAATTTTATTCATGTTATCTAGAATTATTTCCACCATAATATCCTCTGACTATAATGGTATTATTTTTATTTAAAACGTTTTTGATTCTTTCATCCATTGCTTTCTGGTCTGTGATAAAACTATTCAAACCAGCCAGATTCATAAGACTATCCAGGCCGATTGATTTACTCCCGAGCGTCTCTTCCCAATGATGTAACAGCGGTATTTTACCCTCGCGGGTACTCGTAGCTATCTGGGTATTATTCCAACGGACTAACAAGTCACCGCATTCGTGTTCTTGAAAGAAATCGATAAGATCGCTTGCAGTGAAACTGTCGAGGTTTTCTTTTTCAAGAGTATCTATGCACACTATAAGTTTGTCATCGATATTCCAGAGAGTATCGAGTCTTATTAATGCAGGATTTACATCATCATAAAGGCCGGGCTCGTAATTTATTTTTGTTTTGTCAGCTATATGCGTCGCGGTTAATCCTGTTGATAAGAATTCCTTTACCGCTTTCGGCGGCATTGTCATAACATCGATCCCGGCAAGATCATATACCTGTTTTCCTGAACGAAAGCTGGCTCCTATTTGTCGGGTAGTGCTTTGATGTTTTTCACGTAAGTGTTTAATCATGGTCTGTGATGCTAAGGTGGCTTTCTCACCAATAAAACTACCATCCCCGAACTGATTATCAGCGACAAAACTATTCAGTCTTCCAAGAAAAACATTCACATATTTCGGTTTTCCTATCCGCGCAATTACATAATTTTGGCGAGCTGAGAAACCGAGTGTATGATTAACAGGTACTCCTTGAGCAGAAAGCCTGCGGGTTGCTAAAAGACCTGCCGGCGTAAAGGGTATTTTGATTATAAATCTTTCGGGACAGATAGCATAATAACGAAGGCCGTAATCAACTGCCCGCTCTACATTATTCGCAAGGTCGGTGTGTTCTTCTACAGAAACATAAGCATCAAACTGTTCAACTAAACGCAAAGCGTGGTGAGCATTGAGAATAAATCCGATTTCAAGCAACATCTCGGATTCGGAAGATTGTGGATATTCAGCTAATTTTTCCGCCGCTTGGATAATTAACCGGTCGTATTGACCTGTTTGAACCACCTTATTGAGCAGAGTATTATTAGTGGTCAGTGCTGAAAACTCCTGCGTCCATAGTTGTTTAGCCTCGTCAATGTTGCCGGTGTCCAGCCACAGCTCGCTGCCAAGCTCACGCAGTCTTGCCAAGAGAGCATTTTTGCTGAAAGTTTTATTTAGCCGACCAAAAGATGGCGAGAAGTCCTCTCTAATAAAATCTCTGATTTCTCGATCAAGAGTGTTTATCATTTTAAATTAGCCTTTCTAATTGCTCTGTAGAAAACACCAACCGTCATTTCGACCGAAGCGTCCCTTAG
>CAYVFQ010000193.1:0-1642 GCA_964451045.1 uncultured archaeon | reverse complement strand
GCAGCCAAGATTAAGTCCTGAAGATTTAGGACTATTACTCGATTATTTCAAAACGCTTAAATCTGTCGATAGAAAACAACGGGAAACTGAATTACAAAAACTTGTGATCCACCTGCTTAAACAACGTGAGAGATTTCCCGATGAAATGAGTGATGCCGAATTCATCATATATCTGCGTCTTATACAAGCTTCAAAATTACCTCTTGTTCACGAAAATTACATTGAAGTAAAAAAACAATTGCTAGAAAATGACTGGCAAGGTTTTATGAAAAGAGTTGAAAACCAGATTCTGGAAGGAGCATTACCCTCAGATATTACACCAAAAGAACTTGGCTCTATATTGTTAGACCCAATATTACCACAAACTCGCCCTGGACATCCTTATCTAGAAGCCCTTGGAGTTCGCTCCACTGCCGAATGGAAAAACAAGGGTGGCGATGCTCGTTTTCAGCATCTCTTGGATCTAGCTGAAAACGGTGAGACAAATAAAATACTCAAATCATTTGCATGGGGACTACAGCAAGAATTTAGAAAAAAAGAAATGCCAAAACGTCATAGCAAAAAACGTAGCAACAATCTAAATACAAAACTAATGAATTCAGGTATCTTCAAGGATACCGTTTCTAATTCACCGGAGAATATAGAGAACCGAGAATTTCTTGAACAATTAATTGAACTCGCCAAACTATCAGATCAGGAAGAGAAAGTAATTCGTGGTTGGCTTTCGAAGGAGCTTGAACTTCCAAGTAGAATCTCTGGAGGTAAACCCAGGGATTATGGGCTTGTAAAACAGTTTGCTATCGAGCTTGGGATAAATCC
Source organism: uncultured archaeon (assembly GCA_964451045.1). GTDB lineage: Archaea > Aenigmatarchaeota > Aenigmatarchaeia > CG10238-14 > SCSR01 > CAYNTH01. Next base: position 823 of record CAYVFQ010000193.1, on the reverse strand, counting down.
AAAAAGTATTTACGAAATTGAAAAGAGAGTACTAGATAAACTGGAGAAGGTAAGAAAAAACATAAATCACTAAAAATTATTCAATAATTTGTGAGCAATTACGACCGGGTCCGTGCTTATTAGATAGGAGGTATATAGCACGGGCCTGGTTTTTGTTATTAATAAGGGCAAAAAAGGTCTGAAACAGCGAAAAATCAAGTCACTGACCCGATACCGCAACAATAACTTTTCACAACAACAATAAGAATACTTTTACTACAAGTCTCAAAACATCTCGTTTAGGAGGAAAAATGAAGATCTGGCGAGGACAATACAACAAATCAAAAATCAAGATACTTCTATATCTTAATAGTAACGATTCTCGAAATCCGATGACTGCAGCCCAGATATTTGCGACGGTTGGAGTACCTTACTCGAGCATCGTCAGCAGCCTCAGTAGATTTTATGACTGGGAGTACGTTGGGAGGCAGCGTAATAGCTGGGGTATATATCGTTATTGGATTCGTCCAAAAGGGAGGAGGTTTCTAAAAAATGCCCCATGGCATTTGAATATGAATAGCATCATTAGCGAAATAGTTGAATTTCAGAAATTAACTCGGAAAGTTGTTATAAGGGTTGGTACAAGTTCGGCTAAAAATTTAGTTAGAGCGATAAATGAGTTCCTGGAGAATAGGAAATGATAAATCCGTTATCAATTATCATTCAGAATCAATACCATCGATTTTCTAATACTATTTTAATACGGTATGGAAGACGAGGTTAATGGTAATGATCGATTCTTTGCCCATAAAAGAAAGGAAACCGGGAAGACCAAGAGCTATAC
>CAYVFQ010000192.1:0-1653 GCA_964451045.1 uncultured archaeon | reverse complement strand
GTCGATTATATTCTTATTATGCAGAAATTTTTAAAATAAAGCAAACTTACCTCTAATTTTATCCTTTAGCCTTGGCGTGAGAATAGGTACTTAACGCAACCAAATCGAAATTGGTGCATTTAATAATCGATGAAAGTATCTAAGGATTAATTAGTTTCGATTTAACTGCCTTTTTCGATTCTACGGTCATGTTTAATTTTGGTCTCACTAATATTGGCTACCCTACCGCTTCATCAAAAATCTATAATAATCCAAGACCATACTTCCTCAACCTCTTTGATACTGACTTCGCATCTACAACGTACTTATCCAACTCACCCCAAAACCTCTTGCTGTGGTCGTGTATTCTGGTATGAACAAGCTCATGCAGGATAACGTAGTTCACCAGTTCATCCGGCAAGAGCGCCAGCTGTATGTTCAGGCTGATGTTATTCTTGTGGGAGCAGCTACCCCAGCGAGTCTTCTGGTTACGTATATATACTCCGTTCAATTCGAAGCCGTGTTTTTCGGCTAAATGGTAAGCCTTTTTGATTAAAGTTCTCTTTGCGCTGGCTTTATCGATTGACAATGAATTAACCAATGACCCCTGTTGACTTTCAAGCTGCTTTATTCTAGCGATTTGTTTCTGAATCCAAGGTTTCTTCAAGTTTACGAATTCCAGGGCTTGCTTGAAGGATGTCCCAGCAGGGACAGCCAGTCTAATACCTTTTTGGGGTCTGATAGAGATTGTTATGCGCTTGGTTCTTAGGCTGTGTTCCAAAAGGATTGGCCCAATATCAGCTATATCAATTATACGAGAGCTTGCCATCATTTATCGTCATTTTGAGTTATAATCGTAACTAAATATATAGTATGTTTGAGGAATGCTTAAAATGCAAACTGCCCGTATTTCTGCACTTCTGACACTCGTTTGGTTGCTGTTGCTGAGATGAGAAAGTGCTGGTAGAGCAATGGAGATTCTTGACAGAGTTAGGTTAGCAGGTTAAAGTGCACTTTAATTGAGAAAGTCGATGTTGCATAGACCATGAATAGAGAAAGATTTGAAGAACTCGTGGCAAGGGCAGTTGAAAATTTGCCTGAGGAATTTCTAATCAGGCTGGATAATGTTGACGTGGTGGTTGAAGATTACCCAACTCGTGCCCAATTAGCTGAAACAAAACTACGACGCAATGAGACTCTTCTCGGCCTCTACGAAGGCGTGCCTCTAATAGAACGCACTCAATCTTATGGGATGGTTCTACCTGACAAAATCACCATATTCCAGCAACCGATTGAGTCCAGATGCAGGAGTGATGCTGAGATTACCACCGAGATTCGAAGCGTAGTGCAGCATGAGATAGCCCACCATTTCGGGATAGATGATGCCAGATTGAAAGAGATAGAAGAGGCAGAATAACAACTAACTGAAGCAGTTAAAAAAGAATTGCGAGCACTTCAAGAAACGAAGTGCCCTATCCTACAATTGGACACATGTCATCAACATCGCTGAATACCAAACGATAGCTATACCTTTTTGCGCTTCCACCTACCCTGCCAGAAATATGTTGTATAAGCGAGCGCTCCTATAACAAAACCAGCCACTATTGCCCATCGTACGCCATACACACCCAGGTCTGTAAACCGCGACAGGAGGAATGCCAGGGGCAACTGCAC
>CAYVFQ010000191.1:0-1657 GCA_964451045.1 uncultured archaeon | reverse complement strand
GAAATATCTAGAGAGATCATAAGATTTTCTAAGCCCACAATTGCCGCAGTAAACGGGTATGCATTAGGTAGTGGTTATGAGCTATCATTAGCTTGTGATATTAGAATTGCTGCAGAAAGCGCGCAATTTGGTTCTCCTGAGGCCCGAGTCACTTCTTCAGTAACTGGCGGTGCTCTCAGACTTCTCCAGGATTTGGTGGGTTTGGGTAAGGCAAAAGAACTCCTTTTTACTTGCGAATATATCGATGGAGTTGAAGCTGAGCGAATAGGATTAGCCAACAAAGTTGTTCCTGACGACAAACTCTTGGAAGCCGCCAAGGCAATGGCACAAACAATTGCTGAAAATTCGCTCTTTTCCATTAACCTGATTAAAAAAGGACTTAACATGGCGAGAGAGGTAAGTTTAGAAGCCCTTATGGATTATGAGATAGAAGCCTGTCTAGCTTGTGTCTCTACCGCAGAAAGACAGAAAAAGCTAGACGATTTTGAAGAGAGAAAGAAAAAATAACGACGTTTTTACATGCCTCTCATTTTTGAATCGGGGAGCAATACCTACGCTTGCGTTCATAGATCTACTAGGTAGTCATGCAGAATTTGGACGATTTTGTCTATTTCGTCTTTTGTGACGATCAATGGTGGCGCAACAATAATGTGATCGCCGCTGACCCCATCTTTTGTTCCCGTGCCAGGGTACACGACTAGTCCGCGGGACATTAGGTCTTTCATTATCTTATATGCCATATGGTCGCTAGGAGGAAATGGTTCCTTCTTCTCTTTGTTTTTTACAAATTCGACCCCAAACATAAGTCCTTTTCCACGAACATTTCCCACCGCGGAGAGTTCTTCTAGGGTGGAAAGTTTTTCTGCTAAGTATTTACCCATGACTTTGGCATTTTCAACCAGACGCTCGTCTTCGAGGATCTTGAGGACTTTCAAGCCCACAGCGGAGGTCACCGGGTTAAAAGCATAGGTATGTCCGTGAACAAAAGCTGCATTATCTGCTTCGAATGTATCAGAAACTCTCTGGTGAGTTAATATGCCCGCTAGAGGACTATATCCTGAACTAGTCCCTTTTCCAAACGATAAAATATCTGGCGTCACATCCCAATGCTCAACCGCAAAGTATTCCCCTGTGCGCCCCCATCCGGTCATGATTTCATCGGCGATCAACAACATCTCATAGGTATCACAAATCTCGCGAATTAGTGGGAAATATTCATCTGCGGGAGGTACCGCTCCGAGGGTGGCTCCAACAATTGGTTCCGCGATAAAGGCAGCAATATTTTCTGGTCCTTCACGCTTAACCGCTACTTCCAGTTCTCTTGCACACTCTAGATCGCAGGAATCATTTGTTTTATTGAAAGGACAACGATAGCAGTAAGCAGGAGGGATATGAGGCATTTGCAAAAGAAGGCTGGAATAATCTCTTCGCCGGCCAGTGTGACCCGAAACAGAAAGCGCTCCTAGGGTATTTCCATGGAAACTTTGCCATCTAGATATTATTTTTGTTTTTCTCTTATTTCCTATCAGTTGGTGGAATCTTATAGCTAGTTTAATAGCGGTTTCAGTTGCTTCAGAACCTCCTGACACAAAATAGGCGCGATTCATATCCGTGGGGGCTAAAGTGGTGACTCTCTGGCTCAATTTCAGACTAGGCC
>CAYVFQ010000190.1:0-1668 GCA_964451045.1 uncultured archaeon | reverse complement strand
CATTTAGGGCATAGCTCTGCAATACGTTCCAGTTCGTCACCGTCGGCGTACCACAAGACCTGCCTCTCCATATCCCACTTTTTCACCATAGAAACCGATGTCTCGACCAGCGCCTCTTTCAAGTCCAGGTAAATCCCAACCCTGCCCTTGCAGAGTTTCAGGATCTCTTCGAACGTAGGTATCCTCTCGTTGCTCCATTGGGGTCCGACCCGGCTGCCGATGTCCAATCGCTTGAGCTGTTCGAGGGTCATCTCGCGAACCAATCCCCGCTCCCCGTTCGTCACATAAGAATCAATCTCTTTATTATGAATGCTTACGATATGGCCGTCCCGCGTCGTCCGCAAATCCACCTCGACATAATCGACTCCCATCTCGATAGCTGCCTTATAAGCCGCCAAAGTATTTTCAGGAATCCCTATATGCGCACCACGATGCGCGACAACATAGACACCGCCATGCCTGGGGGAAGGCAGCACCTTGAGCGGCTCTTGCGTCACGCTTCTGCAATGAATCGACAGAACGGCTAAAAGACAGATCACGATACGCTTATTGACGGTCATTCTATTCAGCCGATGCTTTATGATACTCACAATATGTTCCCTTGTTTCCTATGCCCGGCTATAAAACTGTTATTCGGAGATCTAAAACCAAAAAACTATAACTTGTCACTGATAGGAGATTTATACGATTGAAACTCAAGAGACAAGAAGAAAAAACAATTCAACGATACAATAATGAACCGCGGATTACGCTGATGACGCAGACGCCGTCCTGAGCCTGTCGAAGGATCGATAGTCAATAGTCATTCGTAAATAGTCAATGCCAAACTCTCCTGTATTCTGAATTAATATTTTATCTTTGCTTTCAACTGAGAAATTAGATAGGATATGCATTGTTTTCCATGTGTTCTTAACGAGATGGAATCCGTGGCAAAAACACCTTGAATCGACACCAGCGATAGATCAGTTCAGCGGATTCTCCATTACCGGTTTTCCGGTTGATAGGCTTTATGATGTTACAAAAGAATGGTGAAAGAGAACGGGACTTCTTATACAGACGGGTCCAGTTTATCTTTCCCGTTGTATACAGACTGTATAAGCATTGTTAACATAGTCGATTCCGTAATCAAATCAGCATATGGATGGCGAAAATATCATTTCTGAAATTAGTCAGTCTTTCAAAGATAAAAAGATCGTAGTTTTTTGTGGAGCTGGCATATCGTTCGATTCAGGATTACCTCTTGCTAATGATGTGATTCGTTACACACTCGAAAAATTAGATATAGCAAAAGAAAATATAGCCATATTTCTCAATGCAGGCTTTCCTTTCGAAGCATTTATCGAGACTTTACGAGAAACCACCGATTCTACAGAACATTTTTTTAATATATTTGAAGGTGGACAGCCAAATCCTAATCATCTCCTGTTGGCAAAGCTTGCGGGCAAGGGCTTATTAACAACTATTGTTACTACAAATTTCGATCGCCTTATCGAACAAGCCTTTAGAAATGAAGGATTAGAATTAAATAAAGATTATCAAGTTATACATGAAAATAGCGAGTTGGATAAAATAGACTGGAATGATGATATTATACGTATTATTAAGTTTCACGGGAGTATAGAGGACAAAAATGGAATGGCTATTACTACATTACAAGTTGCTAATAGG
>CAYVFQ010000189.1:0-1688 GCA_964451045.1 uncultured archaeon | reverse complement strand
GCATAAAACAGAGGTTTAATACCAAAGCGATCCCTTGCCAATATCAGTTTTCTTTCTTTTTCATCCCAGATGGCTAAGCCAAACATACCACGCAAATGTTTGACGAATTCAGTCCCTTTCTCTTCATACAAGTGAACAATGCACTCTGTGTCGGTATTCGTTGCGAATATGTGCCCCTTTTTTATTAATTCTGTCCGGAGATCTTTATAATTGTAAATTTCACCATTAAAAACAAGCCAGATGTTCTTTTGTTCATTTGTAATGGGCTGTTTGCCTCCTGAAATATCGATAATGCTAAGCCGCTGCATACCAAGTCCGATAGAACCTTTCACATAAACCCCATAATCGTCTGGTCCCCTATGCCGGATAGCGGCACACATATCTTCTATTTCCTTTTGTGTAACTGGTTGTCCAGATTTAAAGTTATATCTTCCACAAATGCCGCACATTGTTAACCTGGGTTACTTATACCTCTATCGAGAGAGGAAACAAGTTTAGCAAATTTATCTGTCCATTCAGATTTCAAACGGTCTTTCAAAATTTTCATCTCCACTTTCAACTTTTCTTTGTTTTCTATTGCGTATTTAATGGCTTCTGCAATAGCCTCAGCTCTATTTTTGGTATAGACTGCCCCTGTCTGAAAATAACTGAGCAACGCCTGAGTATCAGAAATAATTATAGGCTTTTCAAGAGCGACAGCCTCATACGCGCCACAGACAAGACAATTTTCCATAGAAGTCAAGTCGATAATAATATCGGATGAGTAGAGAATATTCTTATATTCTTGATCAGACAAGAAACCTGTAAAAATAATGTTTGACGGTGCTTTGTCAATAATATCTCGTGGAGCCTTTTGGTAGTTACCTGTGATATAGATACAAACTGATGAGTCGATCAAGCCAGCAGCTCTTATGACCTCTTGATAGGGCTCGTCTTTTTCGAATGTACAAATAAAAACCAAATTGTATATACCTTTGAGAGACACATGATTTACTGCATCGAATTCTGGTATTTTATCCTCCAAAATAAAAGGCATACCACCATTCATTCGAACCTCATCCGCCAGTGCTTTATTAGTCACAATAGTTAGATTTGCCCGCTTTTGAATGAATTTATATAGAGGTAACAGCCAGTTAAACTTACTGTAGAATGGTTTAAGTCCCTCATTATGCGCATCGATAACCACATGAGATGTAAATAACCTACCCAGAGTGCTTGCAAAAAGAGCCAGGACTACTGAGGGGTTTTGCACTATTAGTAGCTCAGGACGTTTACTTGCCAAAATCAGAGAAGTCTTGAAGAAAAAGTAAGGATACCGGATTAATCCATGGGCTTCAAACTCAAGCTGAAACAACTTGACATCAGGTAATGCTGCAACCAATCCTGACGTTCTTCGGTGTTTTTCCCATGTAATCCACAACCTCTTCACCCTTCCGTCCTGCCTCCGATTAGAGTCGTTGAAAGTTTTGATCGATTCGATCCCTATCTTCATTTAGTAATAATGTCTTCTATACTGTTTCCGACGAAAGACACAGTCGGCGCACTAGACTTCCTATCTTCGTTCGAATGTGACCCCATACGGCGCAGCGAGTCATTTGCTATGGAATTGTTCTCTTGCGAATTGAGGAGAAATGTCTATCACTTCCTTTTCAATGTTTCTTGCAACGTTAGATGTCATCACCCAGAAC
>CAYVFQ010000188.1:0-1693 GCA_964451045.1 uncultured archaeon | reverse complement strand
GAGATGTTATACGTTATCTGAGGCAACAATATGAACTGGTGATAATAGCTGAATTATTTGCTAAGGATTTATCGGCTATTGAGGCTTCTTTCGAAGCAGCTTTTCTTATGAGGGACGATCTATATATGGATCTGATTATGCCATCATACCTAAAGTTTGCAAAAACTCGGGGAAGGTGGGAAAATAAAAATAGGGAAGAATTTAGAGCGATAATTAAAAAGTCATCGATACTGGTTTTCCTTGCAACAAAGTACCTGAAGCAGCTTGGCTACGACAAGAATCCTGTGAAGGACAAGAAGTTCTGTGATGCCATGGAAAAGGGTTTGGAAGAGCTGGAAAAGGAAATCAAAAGCAAAAAGTTGACAAAAGAGGAATGGGATGAAAGAATGAAAAATATAAGGATGGTGCAGTATTAATGAAAAATAAAATATTGGTTGCAACTATACTAACGGTCCTCTTACTCATGTCTACATCTGCCTATGCAGTGCAGGTCAACTATGACGGAGGAGCTGTTGGAAGAATAGTTGGTGATTCTCCCGAGGAATTGATGAATCAACTTAAAATGAATGATTTAGATTTAAAACACGCAACTTACTATCCTACGTTAACTTCATTGCATTCAGAAGATTATAAAAAAGTGGAAAATATTTTGGAAGTCATATTTCCATCGGAGGTGGAATCCCCAATAGGGTGGAACTGGGAAAACTTAAAAGATCTGGAAGAAGCCAAAGAGAATGAATTACTGTTGGTCCAAGCTAAGGGCGAAATTGAAGATAATGTGCTCCACACATATCACTTTCAAACAAGTAATGAAATAACACCAGAAGAAACTTCGAAATGGAAAAAATTCAAAGAAATAGAACCTTTATTTTTGTTCGATTCTGATTTTGCAGGTCTATATCTACCAAAAACCTTTGACAAGGAAGCTTCATTTATTGGACAATTATCTCAGGATTCTGTGATTATTGCCCCTACTGCTACAGCTGAAGAATATAGAGAATTCACAAGAGCGTTTGTTTGTACACTTGCACACCAAGAGGTTACTCCAATAATTAATACCATTGACACTGTAGGTAGTGTTTTCACAGGGGCACGAAATTCTTATTATTTAACAAATAAGAGACCTTCAGGGATATCTTTGATGGCATACGAGTTATATGGAAATCCGGATTTATCATTGGAAACTTTATACAGCTATTGGCCGTACAGAGATGATGTGAAAACACTTTCAGATAATTGTTACCCTTATATCCAAGCAAGCGATTCAGTTGTAAAGACAACGCAAATATTGTCTGCAGCAGACCTGGAGGATTTCGAATACACCGACAGTTACATTATTGAAAGCACGTTCACGATTGAAAACTACACGCTCGCAAACGAAGGCAACTTCACCGTTATTTACGTGGACGGGATGCAATTAGACAGGACATTAGACGACCTAGTCCTTCCGAAAAGGACAGATATCGAAGAATTCCCGCTGAAGACGGTAATACACAACATTTCGTTGGTGGCTTTGGAAGATCCTATAGACCTGACAATAGAAGACTACCCTGCTTGGAACGGTACGCAGGCTGTTGAAAGCTATTGCCAATATGATAAAAGGGATGCTGGAATAACTGTCGGCCACGCCTTTACAGAAGATTCCGAACTAGTGCTGACGACCATAAGCCCGGTGGAAGTAGTCAATTGCACA
>CAYVFQ010000187.1:0-1699 GCA_964451045.1 uncultured archaeon | reverse complement strand
CCCAAGAGGTACGCATATAAACAAGATACCTCTCGCAAGGATGCCCTAATGAGGAAGCACGGTTAGATCGGCAGGGATAGACCCGTTGTGATTTCTTTTTTGCTTCGATTACTTTTGCGACAATGTCTATCATTCTGCCTCCTGAGATCTCTTCCAGTTTTCATATTCTTTCTTGGCGTTAGAGTGTGCGATATTGAGCCGTTGTCCTGTGAGCCGCTTTACAGTGTTTACTCCAGCGATTTCCTTGCCATCTTTGGCAGTAAAAGCGGTTAATGTGATAAGGTAATTTAATGCTTTGTTTTTATCGTTGTAGCACATCTCCAGAAGCCACTTATCAATCTCATTCTGCCATTTGGTGACTTCATCATCAGTCGCTTTCTTACCGCCGTATTGAACCTTTGCCGCTTTCTCTTGATCGACACCAAACTCTTTAAGCTGTTCCCATGTAAGATTGCGGATTCCCAAAAGCCGGGTGATACCATTTGCGATCATATTCGTATATGCAGATTTCATGATGTTCGTTTCATCAACCTGGGAAAGCGGCTTATATGTTTGCTCTTTGCTGTCCCACGCAAAGAATTTGTCTCTTGAAGAACAGGCCCCTAACGCTTCAATAGAACCGCCGCCCCAAGCGAATGTGCCTTTGTATGAGTAGACATAAGATTGCCCGTTATCATCCTCGGAGAATTTCTTTTCATACGATGTGTTGTAGACGGAGATTCCAAAGAGAGGCATTAACTTCTCGGCCCCTGATGCGGCGAGATAAGGCTTTCCCTGCTGATCTACCCAATCCAAAGGACTTAACCTTTTCAAGGCAATACCTAACACCTTTTTAAGAATTTCAACTTGTTTCTCTGCACGCTGTATGACGACTTCAATGTTTTCATCCATCGTCATAATTTGCTTCTGTTCGTCGTTTGCTCCCGGTACTGCCATAATATTTTCCATATCTGCCTCCTACTTTTTAACTGCTCCGTTATATTTTGACCCAAGATACTTTTTGTCCTTGTTTGTCCTCATGTTCGGCTCTAACTTCTTTAAAGCGATTTCAAGATCGCGGGCTTTAACCTCAAAAAGCAATGAGATTAAGTACGTTTTATTCATACCGTCCTCACAATCTCCCCTTCCCCGGCACAACTGAGACACGGACATTCGCCAGTTTTGAATACTTCAATAATTGGTCTAATATAACCATTGTCAAAAGGTTGTTCTTCCAAAAACTTAGCTATTGTGGCACTTCCCATAACCCCTGACCCTGAGCAATGGGGGCAGGTTACTTTTTCTTCGTGAATATCAGCGACGCTGTTTCCGGGGGCGGGTATCATTCTTTATTCCTCCTTTTTAGGTTCTTTTGTTGAATCATCAAGTCCAGCTTTTTTGATTAAATCTTCGTGCGAATCATTGTCGAGATCGTGAATAACAGATTTGTTTTTGAAGGTGATAATTCCCGATTTGAACATACACATAATCAATCCTCCTTGTTTATTCCTTCCTTCGCTACAAACTTCTCAAACCATTCCGGGCAATGGGCGAGGGCGTAGGCTAATTTCTGAGCATTAATAACATAAGGGACAATATCCTCCGAGGGCGGGTCGTTCCTGCGATAAGCGTCAATGATCGGCTGGTTCACAATGTGAACCATTTTCTCTACTTCTTGGGAAGTCATTTTGCCTCCTTCTTTATTTTTATCTGCCAGTTC
>CAYVFQ010000186.1:0-1712 GCA_964451045.1 uncultured archaeon | reverse complement strand
CAGGAAAGCTGAATGAAAAAATACAATTACGCATTTGCCGTACTATTAGTAACATTGCTTGGGATATGTAGTTGTTCCTCCGAAATACACAATACAAACAATGATATAAAACGAAACTTTGAGGGCAAGACTGTAACAACAATAAAAAATCGATTATCCAAAGATAAAATGTACGTATGGCTAAAAGTCGGCGCTGTATGGCGCTTTTCGGGAGATATCGAAAACAATGTTCAATATGATAGAACCTCAGAGCGCATTGATAAATGGATATCATTTACATTAGACGGTTTATGTGTAAAACATCTGGTTTTATATAAGGCAGAGGATTTTTTAGCAAAAAAGCAAATCCTGGAAAGCGATATTAAGGAGGAATTGATTCAAGCGAGTAGCAGATCGGTGCCGATGAAAGTTACGATGGTTAAGATAGAACGAGTAGACTTTCTGAAATTTTATGCCTCAAAGGAGCCGTACTATGGCGATAAATTTCCTACACCAGAGGTAAATAGAATGAAAAATAGGGGCACATCCCAATTACAGGGTGCAAAATGGAACGTGTCCCCAATTTCACTAAAAAGCGGAACAAACCGGGAACCGAATAGGTGAAAAAAATGGATAGAAAAAGGTCGATAGGGGTCACGGTATTCGGCATACTGTTGGACGTTGCTGCGGTTTACGTCTTTGTTGCTTACGTATGGAAGTTTATAGATAACGGCATAAACTACGGTTGGGAGGATGCTCTTTTCGAGATGGTTGTTTCAAGCGGTTCTCCTGTCACGATTATAGGGCTCATTGTTATCTCAATAGGTATTTTTAAACTTAAGAAGTGGGCGAGGATCGTATGTTTATGCCTGGCATATTTCTTTGGGGCTGGTATCATCTTTTTAGGTTCAACATTTGGAATCGCATTCTCAAGCGAACCCGACCGCGTTGTGTACTTTCGACTTATACTGCTAGTAGTCTGCACATGCGTGCCGGTAATTTATTTCCTGAGTAATCCCAACGTAAAGAAGCAGTTTTCCTAATGCAGATCCAAGGACGGTTCTGACGGTGAACTTTCCGCCTCAGCCAAAGGTTGATCCACCAACACAATAGTAATTGGCGGAAAATACTATCGTTTGGGCGGATCCGCCTCAGGCGAAGAATAGAATAAGGAATACGGTACAGGTTAAACAGTAAATCGCAAACGTTACAAAATAGACATTTCCGTAACCATGAAGCATATCGATCCCAGAAACCTTAATATACCGAGAGTTTATTTCACAGAATTCGACCGCATTACTTACTCGCAAGTGGCTTGGACAGAGAAAGATATAGAAGAGATAAAACTAAATCTTGAGCGAAAGGTTAAATTACTTGGTTGTATTAAGGGGATAGTAATTATTGCTACATCACATCTGTTTGAATCAGAGCTTGCCCAAGAGTTCATAAAAGAAAATCCTATTGTTTTAGAGGAAGGTATAATTTTACCAGCGCTGATGTCTCGATATAATGATTTTTCCACTTTTCTATCATATAAAAGAGAAAAGTCAAAAGAACAGAAAATGTATTTGGGTAAAGATAAAGATGAAATCTCCATTTTGCTATCTAATAGTGTTGATACAGTCGTTGACTGGGATTCAAAAGCGACTTCAGATTGGTTTAAACAGCGTTTACTCCAAGATTTAAATGATGAGAGATCCGTATTACGATTTAATCTTTCTAATGTACCAATG
>CAYVFQ010000185.1:0-1721 GCA_964451045.1 uncultured archaeon | reverse complement strand
ATCGGGCAGGTCTTCGCTAAGATCAGCCACAAAATCAACCCAATTCCTATAACCATTATCAGAGCGGAGCAAATCTTGGATTTGCTCATTTGAGAGTTCTGGAATGCTGGTAAGGTCCAAGATAATCTGTCTTTTTCCATAAGCCTTATTCAATCTCTCAATACGACGAAAAATATTGCCTCTTGGTTCCCTTTGAGTAGACCGGGACCTCGTTAATTCAATCAAGGGTGTTATTTGGTCTTTTACTCTTTCACTAAGGTGCTCAAGACCTCTCATTTCCGCATTTCCAGTCTTAATGATTGGCACATATTTTATTCTTTCGCTCATAATCCATGCCCTGACATACCTAAGTTCTTGGCTCTTATCCGCAGTGCCAAGGTAGACACACCAAATGTCTTTGCAAGCTCATCTACTTTGTTTTTACCTTCACTCACCATTTGTCTGAAATCGCTCTCAGGAATAAGAACCTCACTTGCAAATGAATTCGCTTGGAGTTCTTCCTTACTCCTCTCTGCCCCACGAAAAAATATTCTATCTTGAAACTCAACCTGTAAATGCCTATGCAGAAGATAATGTCCTATTTCATGCGCAATAGTATATCTCTGCCTATTAGGATGATGCTTTTTGTTTATCAACAACTCCCAGTTGTCACTTTCTGGTACCTTTCTTAGGATTCCTGATAGTTCGTTTTCTAACGATTGTTTTTTAACATCAATATCCAAAGCCTTAGCTATACCTTCGACATCAAGAGGAACCATTTTTAAACCCTTCTGCCTTGCAAACGTTAATAGCTTTTGTGGTGTGTCAATTAAATCCCTATTAGCAACCTGATCTCGTTCTTGACGCCGGTCATATCGTCTTATTACAGCCATTCGGATTTCCTCCTTCAAGTTTATCTGACTCGCCTGTTTGCTTTTCGTAGCTAACTTTTGTTATGGCCATTTCCAGAAAATCTATTCTTTTCTCAAACTTTGATATTTTGTCTTCAAAATCTACCGTTTGGTCTAACCAGTCTGCAATATCCCCTTCGTTTTTCAACTGAGCAAGTGCTTTACCAATCCTATCGTTAAGTGTGATCTGAAATGATTCTTCAGTAAGTGCTTGTCGGGCTAGATCCTCTGCTTTGCCTCGTGAAACAGTATAAACATAAATAAAGCTAATAGCCAATAAAATGCCGATAGTTGAAAACAAAATAACTATGACATTCCCGTAAAAATTTGTTATCTCACCGAGAAAGTACTCTGGAGAAACTTTTGCTTCCGCTGGTGGCTTGGAACCCTCCCCAATACTTTTAACGTTTTCATCGTTAATTGTCGTATTCATTACATCATTCGGTCCTTTGGGCATTGCCAGATTCGAAATTGATACACTATATCCGGTTAGTTTTGATAAAGTTAAAAGGGGTGAATGTTTGAGTATCACGTAGAAGTCAGCAACCCCAAGAATTAGCATGCATATGAAGACAAAGATACCCGTGAAATAAAATGCTTTTTTCAACAGCGGCTGTCTCATACAATAACTCTCCCTTATAATCTAATTAAACTATCATACAATTTTATTTCTTTCCATACAGTTTTCACGATTCTGCAGATATTTTCTGCATATTTTTAGCTTATATCGTCTGGCACATATTCCTGCCAAACCAATTATAAATCATAACGAGCTACAAAACCATTCTACCCACCAAAAATCTGACAATTAATTCAAATTCTGCATAGGTA
>CAYVFQ010000184.1:0-1729 GCA_964451045.1 uncultured archaeon | reverse complement strand
GCGCCCGCTGGTATGATCCAAGTGTAGGACGGTTTATGAATGAGGATACGTATGAAGGGCAGATCAATAATCCACTGAGTTTGAATTTGTATACGTATGTAGGTAACAATCCGTTGATTTATACAGACCCTACAGGGAACTATCAAGATAATTCAGTTGGTGGTGGTGGTGCGTATTGTTATTTCTGTACAAATGATGATACTCAAAAAGTTTATCAAGCAAGGGATTACAATAGCGATATTCAACAACAGATATTGAATGATTACGTTGATTATTACAGTCATCATGGTGGTTTCTTTGGTCAAGGCGATGGAATGACCGCTAACCAATTTAAGTATTTGTACGGTTTAGCTACTATGCAAACAGCTAAGAATGAAGGTCAAGCGAAATGGGCGGTGCTTCAACTTCAAGATTTCTTTGAAAATGGTCAAGCAGATTGGAGTAAAGAAGCTTTTAGTACCTTCGGTATGGCAGGAAGTGGTGCTGTTTTCGGAAATTCGGGAGGGAATAAAAACAAAAATAGTACTACGCTTTGGGATATAAAAACTAATGCAAGCAACAAAATAGATTATAATATTAATGATTCTAAAGTTTCGGCATTTCAAGACCCAAATACTGGACTTTATTGGTCAAGAGATACGGAGAATCATGGTGGCTCCGCTTTCAAAGTATTCGAAAAAAGAGGTAACGAACTTCATTGGATTACTGACGCTGATATGTATGGTAATTACATTACAAATAAACATAAAGGTTCAAAAGGTTTAGTGATAAAAATAAAATAGTTTAGGTGTTGATTAAGATGTATCTATCTAAAAAATTTGCGGATGATTTAAAGAGATTGGGCTTCAAACGAACATATTACGTTGATGAAGTCGCCCCCTTCGATTATTATTTCTTTGAAGATGAGGAATGGGTACTTGGAGGAAGAATACTACCTAAAGGGGAAATACTTGTTCATTCTGATGTTTACGAAAAAGGAATTTGGTTGCCAAGTATAAATGACCTGCTTTTTTGGTTATCAGATAACAATTTCTCTGTTTTACTTGAACAAAAAGAGCGGACAAAAGGTTACAAAGTTGTCGTGACCGATATTAACCATAATAGTTTTTCAGGAAAGGGAGGAACATGTGTATACGCATTATATGATGTTATTCAGAAGATACTAAAAAATAATTTTTAGGAGAAGGGGGACGTCAACCTGCCAAGAAACTGAGAAATGGAACGCTGCTCATGTGAATAGGAAGTGGCGTGTGCCAATCAGTGTGAGTTATGGGGATAGTGTTACATTAACTCGTTATTCGCGTTGCCGATCCATATCGGCGAGTACGCGGACAACATCGTTTTCTTCAATTCCTCCAGATTGTGGCTGGCGGCATTGAGCAGAATTTACGTGCAGATCGTTTTCACGACACTCGGAAGCCCTTGGCTGGCCGCAAAAATCTGGCTGAGCGCACTTTTGACAAACACAGGCTTCTCTGTTCGGCTTACGGTCATGTGGTGCCAGATATACGCGCTTGTCTCCTCTTTGCTCATACCACCCAAATGGTACTGCAAGCCAATACGTTGGACGGTTTCCTCATACTTTTTCAGCCGCAGCAGTTTGCAAAGCTCCGGCTGACCGACGAGAATCAAGGGAAACAGCGAAGCGGAATCGATGTAGTAATTGATGTAGAAAAATATTATTACGATGCCAACGGAAATCGCTCCAAAATAATCGATCGAAAAGGAC
>CAYVFQ010000183.1:0-1732 GCA_964451045.1 uncultured archaeon | reverse complement strand
GCTATTAGGAAGATGGGCGGTTCCTTTCTTCTTCATAATAAGTGGATATTATCTTGGAAAAAACGGAACTATCCCACGAATATTTTTTCGCAGAATTCTTAGGTTGACGTGGATATTCGTGTTCAGTTGTGCAGTCTATCTTCCAGTAGACTACGTACAATCAGGAAACACAATTACCTGTGTCAAATCGATATTCAGTTCTGAATTCTTTTTACGTGGTACCTATTTTCATCTGTGGTTTATAAATTCAATGACTATAGGCTACCTAGTAATCGCTGTTTTTTACGAGTACAATTTCGGTTTTCTATTATATCCATTGACACTATTCCTAATCATTTTTGCGCTGATAACAGATTCGTACAACTTATGGAATATTCCCATTGATGCATTCATCTCAAGACACCTGCTTTCCATCCCATTAATCTTCATTGGTATAGTTATGTCACGACATAAGGCGTTGAAAGAAACTCTATCCTGGGTAATTGTTTTTTTAGGCGTAATGCTGCAATTTATTGAAAGTCATTTTATCTGGAAATACCTATCGTATGATCCTTGGAGGCATCATTTCTTAATCGGTACACTTCTCATAACCGTCGGCATTACATACGTTGGTATCAACTCAGCTAAAATATTTCGGTTACCATTTCTTGCAAACTTGGGCCAGAAATATACTTTGGGAATCTATATATTACACCCTGGAGTGATACTCATTATAAGCAAAATAGCCTTTATTACTCGACTATCAAAGTCCATTATCTTTGGTGTATTATGCCCATTCATTGTGTTTTTGTGTTCGATTCTCATCCTGAAAGTCTGTGCAAAATTTTTCCCTGTGGTGTTCAAATTATTGAATGGAATTCCCTTCAACGTTCAACTTGATGAGGATTCAAAAACTCTCCTAAAATCTTCTCAATAACCATTTCAAATATATCTCCAGTAGAAAAATATATTCTTATGCTCTTGTTTGTTGCTTCCCTTCGACCTCAAGCTCTAAAACAATGCATAGATAAAGGGAGCTATCGCACTGCTCTCTGTGAAGACAATCAAAGCACCAAGCAGCAGAAGTATGATGACTATGGGAAGGAGCCAATACCGCTTTCTATACTTCAAGAACTCCCAGAATTCTGAAATAACAGATTGATTAGCCATGAATTTCCTCCTAAAATCTTTTGGTGAATCTTTCCTTGGGTTGTGCGGGCTCGGTACGAGTCACCCAATATGAACATGCATTCTTATCCGGCTTAACCGGAAGAGGAGCACCTCCGAATAAGCGTTTGATTAGGCCCGAAGGAGTGATAACCAGATAATAAGCCATCGCGAGAACAATCGTTGTTACAATCCTTCCAATCAGATGAGCCAATTTGAGCCAGACTGAATGTACCGGCTTCAGTCGAGAAGGAATCAGTATTAAACCAAGCCCTAACAAAGACAGCGTCCCAAATAAATATATAGGAACAGGCTTATGCTTCCATAATCCTAACGCGAACAAGAGTCCGAAAAAAACAAAAGCAATCAGCCCGAATTTTCGTACCTCATTGGACTTAATCGAGTTCGAGTTCATTTCGCCAGTCTTCCTTCTCGTTCCACTGAGGTTGTTCTTCTTTGAATAGAATGCAATTCTCAATAACCAACACATCCATCTCAGTTCGCATGAAACACCTGTAGGCATCCTGTGGCGTGCAAATGATGGGTTCGCCCCGAACGTTGAAACTTGTATTAACAATAACGGCAC
>CAYVFQ010000182.1:0-1740 GCA_964451045.1 uncultured archaeon | reverse complement strand
AGTTTGCGTCTAGCGTGTACAGTAAAAACAAAATTGCGTAACGATTTTAAATAGATATCCATCAAATTATAAGCGAAGCAATTATTTGACAAGGGTGTTCCTACGGAACAGTACACGTTTTTATCCCGCAAAGCGGGATTAGCTGAAGTTACAAATTCAGCTCCGTAAGATGTTTATTACTTTTTCAGTTATCTCATTTAGCTTGTCATCGTATAAATGTCCCATTTTATAAAGCACAATATGGCTATCAGCAGTGAAGATCCGGTTTGGTCGAACATTACTTGGCTGTTTCAGACTACCTTTAATAAAATGATTATCATCAACAGACACAGCGTATAAATCTTTAATTGTTCGGCTTGTTATCTGGCACAAAATAACGTCATTACCTTCCAATGAAGCAAGAATTAATGCGGGACGTCGTTTGGCTTTGGTTAAATCAGAAAATGGAAATGGTATAACAACCACATCTCCTTTTATAAATTTTGCCACGCTTCTTCTTCCTCTGGTTCAAGCCAATCCTTTTGAAGTGAAGATTCGCTGGCTATGACAGTTTCAGCCGATTTATGCGACTCATTAAGTGACTTGGTTTTTAAAAAGCGAATAAAGTCCAGAGCCTCATTAAGGAAAACATCGGGAATTTGATTAAGCTCCTGAATAATCTTTTCTTTGTTGCTCATAACTAATCTCCAATTAGCTTATTTAAATATATAGGCTGCTTCTGTGATATGCAATTTCCGTTAACGTTTGCGGTAACAATGCAGTGATTTAGCGAATTACAAAATGACGTGTGCTGGCAAACAGAGAAAATCAACTGGGAGCAAAAGCTTTGAGCGGCTACTATAATTCTTATCAACAAAGGGAGCGCCGGTGTGTTTCTTGATTTTTGCAGTAACTATTGAGTTTATTTTCATTGTTTATTTTCATAACTAAATCCAATTATATGATGTTATTCTGCGAAGCCACACACAACTTGAAGTCACAATTTGTGATTTCAAGATTGTAAACTTCTATCTTGTGTGGTTAAACCCGGCGTTTCTTTATTTCCCTGGAGAAGTTCGAAAAAACCATGATGCATACCCGATACTGCTAAAAGAATACCAAATACTTTTGTTGATAAGTAAGTTGCCTTGTTAATGTTCAATGGTGTTTTTCCTTCAAACATTTTATTTCCGACTTTTATATCGCAATGCTTTCGCCTAATATTTCACTGACTGCACTTTGCCTGTAATATTATGCCAAGAGCCAACTTAGTCAACCTCTGGAAGTGGATAAAGTGCTACAGGTCCCTTTGCGCAAAAGCAAACATTAAAATTTACCCTGAGCCCTTTTCTCATGAGTGTGCCTTTGTACTTAGAAGCATGACACAAAATTTGTGGGTAGCCATCAGGCTTTAGCAATGAATATCCAGGCTTTACAGCTACGACTTCTCCTACAAGGGAAAATAGCTTTGATTGATCCTTAGGATCAAGTGGTTTGAAATGAACTTGATATAGTTCATCAACAGGTAATGCATTCTTAATTGAATTGGCAAAGACCGCGTCGGCTTTATCGAAAGCTCCATCCATATAAAGGACGCCACCATATACCGATATGAAGCGTGGATCGCTGAGCCCATAAAGTGTACCTAGCTCAAGTATTGTAGCAGCTTTTCTATAAGGTTCACCAGTGTCAATTAGTGCGAGAGCATATTCAATTAACGTCCTAAACTCGTCAGCACTTGATTTTACAACTGGATCAAGT
>CAYVFQ010000181.1:0-1751 GCA_964451045.1 uncultured archaeon | reverse complement strand
GCCTGGGCTATACCTATCATCAACGCATCCTTGTATGAAACTGGTTTTCCGCCGCCTTTAAGGAAACGCGTGGAATACAAGATAGTTCCTGTAGTTATCAAAGCTATGCCGACTGTTGTCAAACTGGAGAAAGCCGCAGAAATTGTATTATATAGGCTCACTCCAACCACTAAAATGGGCAAACTTCCCACTACAATTAGCGGAGCAGTCTTCCCGGCAGCAGAAGTGTAGTCGAGTTTTACAAACGCCTTTGCCATACTGAATAGCTCTTTCCTGAAGAAAACGATCGCCGAAAGCGCCGTACCCAGATGTAGAAGTATGTAGAAGTTCAGGTCCGCGCTGGCTCCGAAGATCTGCTGGGCAATCACAAGGTGACCGGAACTCGAAACCGGCAGCCATTCGGTAAGTCCCTGCAAAATCCCCAGAAATATTGCCTGAATTAGAGTTGCCATAAATTATTTTTGTATTTTCGAAGTTTTAAATCGAGGCTTTGGTCGGAGATGACAATTATATAAATATATAAAAAACATTAATTATATAATTTATATAAGGTGTGAACTTGGCAGACGACAAAACTACAGTACAGATATCCAACGACCTCAGGAAGAAAATAAAATTATTGGCGCTTTGTGACGATACAACTTATGAAAGCGTTCTCGACAAACTTGTAGAAAAAGAGATATCTAAAAGGAAGCTCAATACTGTCGTAAACGGAAACATCCTAAAGGTGAAAAAATGAATAAAGGCAAGACGATGATAAACCGCATAACCATGCAGGGTTTCAAGAGCTTTAACAAGCGTGTATCTGTGCCGCTGATGAAGGGATTCAACATAATATGTGGCCCGAATGGGGTCGGCAAGTCAAACATCATCGACGCTGTGTGCTTCGTGCTCGGAAGAACGTCGGCCAAGAGCATGAGAGCAGGTAGACTGCACGAATTGATATTCCACGGCGGCAACGGCAAGTCGGCATCCAGCCAGGCTGTTGTCACTCTGTATCTAGATAATGAAGACCACGCTTTTGATTTTGATGACAACGAAATCTCAATCACGAGAAAGGTAAACAAGAAAGGAGTATCTGTCTACAAACTGAACGGCCGCACTACCACGCGCCAGAAAATACTTGAGATCATGTCAGGCGCGAGGATTTACCCGGACGGCCACAACATCGTGATGCAGGGGGACATAACACAAATAATAGAGATGAACCCGATACAGCGAAGGGGAATCATTGACGAGATATCGGGCATAGCAGAATACAAGGATAAGAGGGAAAAAGCGAACCGCGACCTAGAAAAAGTGGACCAGAAACTCAGGGAGGCGGGGATACTTATCACTGATCGGTACGAGCGTTTCAAGCGCCTAGAAAGCGAAAGAAATGCGGCGATAAGATACCAGACACTGCAGAAGCAGCTTATTTTATTGAGAGCGTCGCTTGCCAACAAACAGACGCAGACTTTCGAGGAAGATATCAAGAAAGTGGACGAGAAGATACTGGAGAGAGAGCAGGACAGCGAACGCATAGAGCAGAGGATAGAAAAGCTTGAAGACGAGCTGAACCAGAAGGAAGGCGTCATGCGCAACATAGCGTCAAAAGTCATAGAGATGTCGGAGCGTGTGGGCGAAGAGAAGAAAGTTTCTGAGTTCAGGTCGAAACTGCTGGTTGCGAAGAATGAGCTTGATTCAAAGCGCAGAGAAATCGAAAACCTGAACGCGCTAATCGACCAGCTCGAGGCTTTTGAGTCAAAGAC
>CAYVFQ010000180.1:0-1768 GCA_964451045.1 uncultured archaeon | reverse complement strand
AGGTGAACGTCCATATTGCTTTTCAATTAATTTCCTTGCTTCTTCAACTGACTCGGAATTGCCATCCTTAACCGATTCCCAGGGAGTGATGCGGCGAATCAGATCCATCAGGTATTCGCGCTCTTCAGGGTTTTCCTCCCCAGGATCATCGATCAGAGCAGCGAAGGCTGTCGCACGCGACGAAGCCAGCGGTCGCCGCGCCCACCAGATATGCAGCGTAGAGGGATGTCCGTGGCGGATGTTCTTTTCGCGAGCTGATTCCTCGGAGATGTCGGCGAGAGGCAGGTTCCATTCGATGAGGCGTTTTTTCATTCGCAATCCTTCGTCAATGTCGTTATCATTCAAGTGAGCTAGGAGTTATTATTCGAGGATAATAACAACTTTTATTCTGTGATATGGAAATCTTTCATTAGGTTTATAAATTTCTTCCGCAATGACATCAACCTTTCTCCCTAACATTAATTCATTAGCAACAAGTTTCGATTTTTCGCGTTCAATATAGCCTAAGTGTTGTCCATTAAAAAGCACACGAATAGCATGTGGATCGTATCTGTTTTCAGGTTCAGGATCTAAGGTCAGATGCTCGCCAATCTTTACATTAGCAGCAATAGTTTCTCTATCACGGAATCTAATCCCTCTTACAAAAGAATATACACGATTTGTTTTGCCTTGAATAACGGCAAGTAAATCTCTATCTGAGATCAGATCAGCCAAAGTTTCAACTAACCTTTGTTTCTGAAAGTCAAAAGCATTGATCTCGGCTTCTATAAAATCACCTGAAATATTCACAGACCACTTAAGAAAATCGATAAATGAAACATCTTTAATTGGTTCATAAGATTTTGCTAACTGGATCGCTATTGATCTCGAATCAATCCCTAAACCACAAGCCCAACACGCAATAACGTTGTCAACTCCGAATTTCATCATTGAAGATAAATGTTGCCATGATAGTGGCAAATCTCCGTAATCGATATTCAGATTAAAAGCCAAAAGCTGCAAAAAAGAATTAATTCCCCATGGAAGTTTATATGTTAGTCTGTCGGAGATGTACTGACTAAAACTTTCGCTCTCCGTATCTCTCCAATATTTATCTCTGATCTCCCTTACAGGTGTTCCTTTAAACCATTCCGTTAGTAACAACAGTTCTTCTTCTGGCCCGTGATATTGATATCTCCGATCAAGTAATATTTCTGGCAAATTTTTACAGCCAGTGAACGCAGCCGATAACAAGTCATAATTACACTCTAGACTATTTTTATCATCCGCATGAACATCATTCCCAAATTGCTTAATAAAATTAGTAACTGCTTTCTCAAGTTCCTGACAGCTATGGATGCGTAATCCAGTACGTGAATATGCGGCCCTTCTTGGTACATCTGGCACATTATCTGTAATCCATTTTGAAGCATGAACGATCGCACGAGCCAAAGGGGAAACTTGAGTTTCATTTCTTCTAGCTTGGATACCAACTAAACTGGAGTTTAGGTATTTCTCTACTTCTTCTTCATCCTCTGTATCTATAACTTCTTCCGCTAATAAGGCCAATATATGTGAGTCGATATATCCTAGCAAATCAGCTTGATCAATCCGATTATTGATCAACAAGACTAATAGTTCGTATAACGCGCTGTTTACAGGTTCGATGTTCTGTACATCGAAATATTCAGACACCAATTCCTTATCACGATTTGATATTGTGACAAAAACAATTTGACCTTCCGTTTCTTTACCCGCTCTACCTGCTCTACCGCAGATATTCCAAAAG
>CAYVFQ010000179.1:0-1790 GCA_964451045.1 uncultured archaeon | reverse complement strand
ATGTACCACAGAAATCACACTCTCTTCGACAACCTCTGGAAGCATGGATAATCTGATAATCAATTTCATAACCGTTTTCGAGGCGTATCAAATCGTACGCTGGTTCACAATTTTCGGCTTCTTGGTAAGTACCTTGAAATACCTTATCGCAATGTGTATATGATTGCACTAACTCCGGCGGTAGTAGCGATGCGAAAATACCTCCGACGACTATCTGTGCTTTTGGGAATATTGAACGATAATACTCAACGGTATTTTTTACATACGGAGCCCAGTAGGTAAATAGAGACGTAACCCATATTTCTTGAGGAATAAAGTCGACTATTTCAATATTTTGCTCATAATATTCTTTGATCCCTCTAACCAATTTTATATTGTTGCCTTCTTGACGAAGGTAACTCGCTAGTTTTAGCAACCCAATCGGTAAGAAATCTTTGTGATTTTTACTTTTAGAGGGAATTGGAAAATCTGGTTCGACTAAGAGGATATTCATCAATCAATCACCTTGTATATTTTCTTATGTTCCCGTTTGGTTGAATATATTCCAGAGATTTTGCTCAAGCTTTTTTTGAAACGAACCAAACTGTAGGGATTCGATAGCTTGAGCGGTAATTTGTATCCCACCGTGTGCATATTGCTCGGCTATCTCAAGTACCTTACTTCTATCGGCAAGAATGTTGGCAGAATTTTCATGCCACATCGCTACAGAATTAATCATTGCTTCATCTTCTGTTTTTAAATCCTTTAGTAAAAAAAAGCCACCTTGGTCCTTTTTCTTCAATGGGATTTTAGCTCCGTTTGTCACTCCCACCGCTAAAAAATATAGAAATTGCTCTTTTCGACTACGGCCAGGGTTTGACAAAAGTTGCTTGATTTCAGGCTCAGGACTTTCATCAATTGTCTTTAGAAGTTTTCTATCATTCTCATCTATATATATACGATCAGGATTCTCGACCATTAAAGCACCTCCACATGTACCTGTCTTTCTTCAGATGATAGTTTAAGTAGTCTGCGGGTTTCTGCATTATTATCTAATTCTTTCGCAACCGTTTCAGTATATTCATCGGTATGGAATAATAAAACGATTTGCTTATTTTCACTGACTCTGCATAATGATTGGCAAAAGGTTGTTTTATGCTCGGGATCTAATCGAGTTACTGGGGTATCTATGAGTATCGGTGAGTCAAAGCCTGAAACCTCATGAAGTGCGAGGGTGAATGCCAGGGCTAATAATTCACGTTCTCCCGCACTCAGACTACCAAGACAGTCATATCCCTTTACATGTATCAATCTGATGCGGTAATTTTCTTCAATTATCACGTCTGAAAACGAATGCTTCTTCCATAGAAGATTGAAAAATTCATCTTTTGTTTTACTCTCTATATCTTTCCTGGTTTCCAAGAGAATAGACGCTTGAGAACGGCTGACTATATCTAGAAGTTTTTGGCATGCCGCTCTTTCGTTAATCAAACCTTTATGAAGTTCTATTTTACTTAATTCCTGATCGTACCGAGTTTCGGTATCTTTAATTTCAGAATCTTTTTGTTTGATTTGCTCTTTGAGGAGACCTAGGTTTTGTTGTTTTTCGTCTCTGAGTTTCTCAAATGTCCTTCTTTCTTCAGTGAGACTACGAATTCTATCAATGTCGTGTCGGCCTAGTTTTGAATCGATTTCTCCGATACGCGTATCAATACGGCGCCATTCATCTAAAAGAATCTCAATGTCTTTAGTAACAGTGGTCATTTCTTTTTCAAATTTGGTCACTTTATTCAAGGAGTAATGTACCATGC
>CAYVFQ010000178.1:0-1791 GCA_964451045.1 uncultured archaeon | reverse complement strand
AGCCCTGACTTTGTGACAGTTACCAATATAGGTTCGATTGTGGGACAACTTAGTTTTTCCTGAACAATTCCATTGTTAGCACAACTAGCCTATAATGGACTACCTAGCAGAAAAAGAAACATTAGATATTTAAATTTGAAAATATTTAAAATATTCTTGATCCTATTTCTCAGTTCATTTATACTAATTTGCAGTAAACCAAGTGAGAATAGCAAGATTTGTAGATATAAAGATCTTGCAAACCATTTGCCTTGGTTAAAAACAGCAAAAGGTTGAAAAATTAAATATTCTATTTCCATTAATTAGTTGATCCTTAAAAATTATTAACAATCTGAGTGTTAATAACTTATGTTCTTTAAAATGTTGATTTTTGCTTAGGAATTGATTAATTTCGATTAAAACCCTGAAAATCATGTTAAAAAAATTACCTAAGCAACCACAATTAGAGATGTTCAAGACAATCCTTGCCAGCTTCATAAATCCACAGCATGAATTATGTCTTCTGGCCAGTAAAATTGATTGGGAAAACCTGGAAAAGGAGTTTGCACCGCTGTATGCAGACGTGGGCAGACCATCGATACCAATCAGAACGATAGTTGGACTTTTACTATTAAAACAAATATATGATCTGGGAGATGAGACGGTTATGGACAGGTATATTGACAGTCCCTACTTCCAGCACTTTTGTGGGGAGGTATATTTTCAATATGATTATCCGTTTGACCCAAGTGATTTTGTACATTTTCGAAAGCGAATTGGAGAGGATGGGATGAAGGTTATCTTTAAGCAGAGCATAGATTTGTTTGGAAAGGAGAGGGTTCGCAAAGAAGTAAAGGAGGTTAGGGTAGACACGACAGTCCAGGAGAAGAATATCACCTTTCCGACAGATCGGAAACTGATCGTGAAAGTCATAGATCACTGCAAAAGGATAGCCAAGGAAGAAGGCATAAAGTTAAAACGCACCTATGGCAGAGAGATAAAGAAGCTAAAACACCAGCTTAGATTTGCACGAAAACCAAAGAACATGAATAAGCTGCGCAAAGCACAGAAGAGGCTTCACAGGATAGCATGGAAGATCTATCATGATCTTGTTAATCAGCTTAATCCTATACCGATAACATACATGAAGGAGTTTGATGTACTTTACAGGGTACTGACACAAAAAAGAGACGACTCAAACAAGGTTTACAGTATCCACGAACCGGATGTTCTTTGCATATCGAAAGGTAAAGAGCATAAGCCTTATGAGTTTGGGAACAAGAGTTCATTTGCCTATACCAGGAAGTCGGGGATAATAGTCGGAGCTATGGCAATTGATGGAAATGCATACGATGGACATACATTACAACCACAGTTGGAACAGGTAAATGAATTAACAGGTGGAAAAATCAAGAAAGCAATAGTTGACAGAGGATATAAAGTTAAAGGTGGTATCCCGGGTGTAGATATTGTGATGCCCAAGACGTTGAAGAGAGAGAGTTACTATCTGAAGAAGAAACGAGAGGAACGATGTCGGTCAAGAGCAGGAATAGAAGGACTTATTTCACACCTGAAACACGATCACAGAATGTTGAGAAATTACCTCAGCGGCACTGCAGGTGACAGGATCAACACCTTATTGGCTGCTGCAGCATACAATATGAAGAAATGGATGAGGTTGGAGAAACAAAAAATACTGGATTTAATTTTTTGCTTTATTTACCGACGACTTATTCTGGTCCCGGCAAATATCCAATTCTACAAAACATATAGAAATGAGTATTAATAAGGATCAACTAATTATCTTAAAGT
>CAYVFQ010000177.1:0-1794 GCA_964451045.1 uncultured archaeon | reverse complement strand
TTATTATCGGGAGCAATCCGGGCACGGTCAGCAAATCGATGTTTCAATAACAGAGGTCGCTGCAAATAGAGATGTCGGAATGATCATGTGGTGGGAGTTGGATAAGATATTGAAAAAGCGCAATGGCTCTATTAGTGAATTCGGAGTTCTTCCCTGGAAAAACATATGGCAATGTAAGAATGGATATATTTTTTGGATATTTTTAGGTGGTTCAGTTGGAGCTCCAGCTAATAAAGCCTTATGCCAATGGATGAAAGAGGATTGTATAGAAAATCCACTTGAACACGTAACTAATTGGGAACAATTTGATATGTCTTCTGTTACCCCCGAAACACACGATCTATTTGAAGCAGCGATAAAGACGTTTTTCTCGAAGCATACTACTGAAGAGATCACGATTGAAGGGTTAAGAAGAGGTTTACGTGCTGTGATCGTAGCCTCACCTGCTGATGTATTAAAGAATCCACAGCTTAGCGCAAGAAACTATTGGGTTAATTTTGAATACCCCAGATTTGGTGTCACTCTTATGCAACCCAAACATTTCTTTTTATCTAACGAAACAGAAAATTTTGTAAAACATAGAGCTCCCTACATCGGTGAGCATAATAACGAAATCTATCAGGGAGAACTAGGTTTATCGGAAAAGGAATTTGCTGTTTTAAAAAAAGAACATATCATTTAATTTCAATATTAAAAAGGTAACTTGAGAATATGGAAATAAAGGCGCTATTAGGAGTAAAAGTTTTAGATTTTGGCTGGGCTATAGCTGGTTCTCTAACAGGAAAGTATCTTGGAGATTTTGGCGCACAAGTGGTTAAAGTTGAGTCCTCGAAGCGTCTAGATCTTTTCAGAACAACTCGTCAAGGTAAACGGTCAATAAATAACCCTGATGACAGACCAGATTTTGTAAGTATTAATACATCAAAATATGGTATCACAATCAATTTAAAACATCCACGTGCGAATGAAGTTATAAACAAATTAATCTGCTGGGCAGACATTGTGAATGAAAACTTCACGCCAGGCACAATGGCAAAATTAGGGATAGACTTTGAACATGCTAAGAAAATAAACCCAGCTATTATAATGATCGGGGGAAGCCTTTTCGGGCAAACGGGTCCTCTTACCAGCGAGTGGGGTGTCGATGGAACAGGGGCTGCATTGTCAGGTCATTACTTTCTTAGCGGATGGGCTGATCGGGATCCTATTGGCACTAGATTAACCTATGGTGATAATTTATTTCCATTAATTAATGTTACTGCCGTTGTTGCAGCTCTGGATTACAAACGCAGAACCGGTAAAGGTCAATATATTGACTCCAGTATGCTAGAAGTCTGGACTCACAAGATCAGTCCAGCCACTATAGACTGGCAAGTCAACAAACACTTAGAGTCTCGAAATGGAAATCGTATACCTCATGCTGCTCCTCACGGTGTATTTCCCTGTACTGGAGACGATCGCTGGTGTGCGATCGCTGTATTTACCGATGGAGAATGGCAAGCATTTTGCCAAGCAATAGGATCCCCTGATTTGATAAAAAATCCCAGATTTTTAACACTGGATTTAAGGAAAGAAAATGAAAATGAGCTTGAAAAATTGGTGTCCGAATGGACTAGAAGTCATTCGGCAGAAGAAGTAATGCAAATTATGCAGGCAGCTGGTGTGCCTGCGGGGGCAGTGCAGGACGTAAAAGATTTATTAGAGAACGATCCTCAATTAAAAGAGAGAGAATTTCTTGTACCCTTGAAACATCCAGTAATGGGAACCTTACATCACTCTAGAGCACCCTTTAAG
>CAYVFQ010000176.1:0-1799 GCA_964451045.1 uncultured archaeon | reverse complement strand
AGTTAAAACTTTCGGAGATGAAATCGCTAAGATTATAATTGAAAAATGGGGAGAATCATTTGTTACTTTCGTGGAAAAAGGTGTTGATATTAACTTAGCAGCAGATATGCTAAGGCTTGCCTATCATAATGCTTACAATACAGCTATTATAGTAACTGGCGATGCAGATTTCGTAGCAGCAGTAGATGGTGTAAAAGATATGGGTAAACACGTAGAAAATGCACACTTTAAAGATGCAAAAGGTTTCCATATCCGAAGAGCGTGTGATAAATTTATTCCTTTAGACAAACATTTTCTCAAATCTTGTTTAAAATAGACTCAAAAGTTCTCTTTTATTATTTCCCAGATGATTAAAGAGAAAATTTTATCTTCTTGAAAGTTAAGGGAGTATAGTCATTTAAGTTTGCAGGGAAATATATTAAAACTACAGACATTAGACCCTAGACTTTGGACTTTAGACTGAAGACTGAAGACTGAAGACTGAAGACTGAAGACAAAAGACTAAAGACCAACGACTTGAAATCAGTTAAGAAAAACAACGACGAGTGCAGACATTGCACTTATTACTGATGCACAGGCTGATGTTATTGCTGCCCACACTAAAAAAGAATGCCTCGCTTCACGTATCGCTTCTCTTATACAGCTATCAATATATCTTAATTCTGAAAGTGTACCAGCTTGAATATCTGTACCAGCTATATTTATTCCCATGTCATCAGCTAGTCCGCGTAGTTTTTTTATTAACACATTCTTATCCTCATATGCTATCAGCTCTGTCTTTGCTTCTTCTTTTTCACTTCTATTGTAGTCCCTAATAATTTCCTGATACTTTTTCTCCCATTCTCTCCAAAGTGGCCACTTTTTCATATTTTAATTGTAAGTTTTATCTTATACCTTATTATTATTTTAGTCTATAGTCTATCGTCTAATGTCTAAAGTCTATTTTCCCATCGCCAGCTTATATATCCTCGCAATATCTTTTTCTCTGATTTCTACGGGGTTGGCTTGTATCGGTCCCTGTCCTGTTTCAACCGCACTTTTTACCATTTTACTTATATCGCCCGGTTCGACGCCGAATTCCTGCAGACCTTTATTCAAACCGATTTTTTCCAGCAGTTCCTTTACCGCTTCTACCGATTTCATGGCTTCGTATTTGTTTGCGCCGAATGCTCTTTTACCCATTGCTCCCGCGGCAAGACAATATCTTTGCAAGGTTGTATCATCGCCATTGTCAATATTGAACTGCATTATGTGAGGGGTCAAAGCGGCAAGCGCGGCGCCGTGTGAAATAGTTGGGTACAAAGCGCTTACCGGGTGGGACATTGCATGAGGCAATACAACGCGAGAAGTTGTTATCACAAGTCCGGCGTATGTGTCAGCCAAAGCCATACCCTCTCTGTTTTTTAAATTATCTCCGTCCCTAAAGGCAGATATTAAATGGTTAAATACGAGTTCGATCCCTTTCAATGCCAGTTCTTCGCTGATGGGATTACAACTTTTTGAAATAAGTCCTTCAAGACAATGCGTCAATACGTCAACGCCGCATTCGGCAGTGAGGGCCGGCGGCATATTTTTTATGATGTCCAAATCTACAACGGAAAGTTTCGGGAAGATATGTTCGGAATATATTCCCACTTTCTGGTCGAGTTCTAGGTTGGTTATTACGGAGAATCTTGTTACGTGTGTGCCGGAGCCAGAACTGGAAGTTATCGCTACGACGGGGAGAGTTTGTGATGTTATAGGTTTGGGTGTACTTTGAGATTGAGAAAAGTTCCATATTGGCTGGAACTGCCCCTTGC
>CAYVFQ010000175.1:0-1807 GCA_964451045.1 uncultured archaeon | reverse complement strand
AGTTTATATACAGGCGTGACAAGGTTGGTTACGTATATCAGTATATTAAGAATAATGTCAGTTACCTGTGCACTCGGGAAGAAATGGATGGCGGTGAGAGGTACATAATAGCCAATGAAGAGGAAAAGGGCGATTATGAGACCATATTGGTGCAAAGAAAGAGCGCCTTTGAGATCCGTTTGGATATCCAAACATACAGAGAATCTGAGCTATATGACAAAGAAGAAGTACTTCTAGTTTATGACAGCAAATCGCGATTGGTGACCAAGTACGCAATCGCTCGATTAAGCGAAGATTTCCCTAATCAAAATGACAGCTGTTTCATTAGTGATTATTCATACAATAGCCATGGACAAATAGAGAAGGTGGAGATCACCCATTCGAAGTACAATCCGGCGCATTCAGATGCCTTCGACGAATTTACTAGAGATCCGAAAGACAAACGCCTATTGCTGAGCTTCCTCTATGAAGACAGTAGGCTTATCGAGATGGAAATGTATTTCTACGGATGGGAAGACTCATACAGCAAAACGAAATTTGATGAGCATGATGATCATGGTAATTGGTTGCATGCAGTTGAGATGGAAAAGAACTCGATAACACATGAATACCGAAGAATAATATCCTATTATCAATAGGTTACCACTAGTGTTTAGAATTGCTTTGACTATAGAAATACGCAGAACAACGCGCTGGAGTTGACCGCGCAGGTGTGTTTTGGTTCAGCATGGACATATTGAATAATAACGGTTGTGCCATCTGTATTGGCGCGGCAGCTCATCCGGACCGTTCTGCATATAACAGAGGTACGAAATGATTGATTTTCAAAATATTGGGGCACCTAACGATCTTGATTGGAAATTATGGATTGACCGGTGGGACTCAATGCAAAGACGATATCTTGTAAAGCGAACGGAACGTTTTACTGTCATTACTAATATGATTAAAGGGACACAAAAGAAAATAAGTAAAATTATTGATCTTGGTTGCGGACCTGGTAGTCTCATGGCTACAGTGCTTGAATATTTTCCAAATGTAGAAGTTATTGGAATTGATTTTGATCCCACTCTGTTACTACTAGCCAATATAAGACTCATGCCTTTTGGTCACCGGGCAAAGATAGAATATCTTGATCTTCGTGAGCCTTCATGGACAAAAGTATCAACTGAACCCGTAAACGCAATAATATCAGCCACCGCGCTTCATTGGTTTAGTCCTGCGCAATTGGTTGAACTATATAGTCAGATTGCCAAGTTATTAAGAAAAGGTGGAATATTTTTAAATGCGGATCATGTAGGAAGTGACTCTCCTTACATACAAAAAGTATGGGAAAAGAATAGAGAAAGAATGAGGATTGAAGAAGCATATACAAACGGTGATGACTGGAGTAGTTATTGGAAAGAATATTCAAAAGCTCTTAGAATCGATATTGAAGAAATGCATAGGAATATCTGGGGAGGATGGGGAGGTGGAGTTGAACAAGGATTACCACTCACATGGCATTTCGATATACTCAGAGAAAAAGGCTTTTCACATGTAGATTGCTTTTGGCGATGTGACTGCGACGCAATATATGGAGGAATTAAACTGTAAGAGATGCAGAACATCCGGTTGCACTTGACTTTCCTCGCTTCGCTCGTCAAGCAAGTGAACCGGGTCGTTCGGTTTACTATTAAGCGCAAGAATCTGTTCTGTAGAAGGATAATGATGGAAAAATGTTACTATTGCGGAAAGAAAGCAACTAGCAGAGAACACATTCCAGCAAAATGTATTTTCCCAGAAATAAAGGACACAAATGGAATTGATT
>CAYVFQ010000174.1:0-1809 GCA_964451045.1 uncultured archaeon | reverse complement strand
CCAATGCTTCAGGTGAAAAACAGAATGATTTTGCAAGAGGATGTGAGGTTTACGCTTTTTCTAAGGAAAGCAAAGGCTATCAGCTTGCAAAGGCTGTATATAAACATCTTGAGCATTTGACTCCCACAAAGGACAGAGGGGTTAAGATATGGGCAGGCTTATTTGAGTTAAGAAAAACAGCAGCACCTGCTGCTCTTGTTGAAGTAGCATTTCATGATAATCCTTTAGATGCGATATGGATAATATCAAATATTGAGCAAATTGGACAGGGGTTGGCTAAAGGTATTTTGGATTATTTCGGTATCAAATATTTTGAGGATACTGCTGTAAAAGATATTTCAATTGAAGAGGCAGTAGACTTCCTAAATCAAATAGGCATAATTAGCAGTCCTCAATACTGGAACAATTATGCAAGACAAGGCTGCAAGGTCGATGGAGAGTTTGCAGGTGTTTTATTAAAAAGAACTGCAAGTATGATGAAAGGGGGAAGAGTATGAGCCAGGATAAAAAACAGAATAGGTTCAAAAGTAAAGCTGCATGGTTAAGCCTTGCGGCTCTTATTTTGTTTGTACTTAAAAACTATGGATTGTTAGAGCCAATTGGGCTAACTATAGAGAGCTATAAGGAATTTACGACTCTTGTATTTGCAGCGTTAGTATCATTTGGGATACTGAATAATCCAACAGATTCAGAAAAGTTTTAATTCTTATCAAAGGCAGGAGAAATCCTGCCTTCACACTTTTTTTTGGAGGAGCTTCACATGAAAAAAAACACAATTCAGTTTACTGACCACCCATCTATCATATCGGTTACACATAAATATAACGGGATAAAAAGCCTGGAAAAGGTCTTGGAAGATATCATAGTAAATCATTTAAAAAGCGCTCAAAAGACTTGATTAATGGGCATTTAAGAGTTAACATGTGACACACCAAAGAACAATGAGGTAACGCCATAAGCTGGTGGATAGGAGGTTGGATTAAGTGAGAGCATATGGATATGTTCGTATATCAAGGGATGAGGACGGGAAGAGGGAGAGTATTGGAACTCAAAAGGGATTGGTATGTGATTATGCCAGTGATAACAATATTGTGCTTGTTGATGTTTTTGAGGACAACAACATCAGTGGATATACCTTTGAGCGTGAAGGCTTGCAGAAATTAAAAAATTTAATAGAGAATAAAAAGGTTGATGTTCTTATCGCCAAGGATTTGTCCAGAATAGGAAGGCACAATGCAAAGACTCTTCTTTTCCTTGATTATCTTGATGATCATGGTGTAAGATTGGTACTTTTAAACGATAACTATGATAGCAAGACCGATGATGATACTACAATTGGAATTAAGACCTGGTACAATGAAATGTATTTAAAGGATTTAAGCCGAAAGATAAAATCAAACATCCGGCAGAAGCAAAAAGAGGGATTGGTTATTGTCCCCCATTATGGGTATATGAAAGACCCGACAAATTCAAAGAAGATTGTAATAGACTATGAAGTAGCAGATACAATAAAACTCATATTTCAATTGTATATATCAGGCTTGGGATGTAAAAAGATAGCTCATTATTTGAATGCAAGAAGTATCGAGACACCGTCAATTCATAAACAGAAAAAGTTCGGTTTTGGATGGAAGCCAGACTGGACACAGAAGGAGTTATGGTATTCATCCAGTATAAAGCGATTACTTGTAAATGATGCGTATATAGGAACCCTGCGATGTGGAGTTACAAAACTGACAAGAATGAAAGGTAAAAAAGTAAATGTTCCCGATGAGGAGCATTTTATTTTTCCCAATTATTTTGAGCCAA
>CAYVFQ010000173.1:0-1811 GCA_964451045.1 uncultured archaeon | reverse complement strand
CAAGAAATGTTCAGATCACAATACATTCTCATACTGTACCCTATAGATGCATAAAATCAGCCTAAAATGATCGCAAAAATTACCATTCCCCCTCTGAAAGATCAATAAATTTCCAACACCTCATCGCTTGTCTCAAAGCTCACCTGCGGTGAAATCTAGAATATGTATACGTGATGTATATTTAAATTGGAAGGCGGCCTCTTGAAACTTATATTTACATTGAACAACATATGTATACATAAGGAGACCGCCCCTATGAAATATAGCAAAAAAGAAATACATCGCAAGTCATTTTCCTTACCTGAAATTGCCTTTGAGCAGCAAAGGTTGACCTCGTTTTCCGGCTTGGTAGCGTTACAACAGGTATTTCAAATCCTCAACCTCAAAAACCGTCTTAAAAAATGCTTCAAACACATAAAAATACATCCTATCTATGGATTCGCTAATACCACAATACTGCTCATAATTCACCTTACCTTGGGATACCGCCGGATAAAAGACCTCAGGTACTACGAACATGACCCGCTGGTTAGAAGAGTGGTTGGATTATCGCGGCTTCCAGACCCATCAAGCATATCGAGAATTTTAGCAAGCACCGATGAAAAGAGCTTTGCCAAATGCCGGGACATGAATTCTGAAATCGTATTGGAAAGAATAGCATCAGAGCGGCTTAATCGCATTACTGCCGATTTTGACGGTTCCGTTCAATCTACTAAAAGGCATGCCGAGCAGACAGCCGTCGGATTTAACAAAAAGAAAAAAGGAGCCAGAAGCTATTATCCCCTCAATTGCACAATAGCGCAAACAGGGCAGGTTCTGGACTTTCTTCATAGGCCCGGAAATGTTCATGATTCTAACGGGGCGGTCGAATTTGTAGAGCGGTGTTTTGAAAAAATATCTCAGAAACTGCCTTCAGCCACTCTGGAATCAAGGCTGGACGGGGCGTTTTTCAGCCAACAAATGGTAGAACTGTTTGAGGAAAGGAGGGGAGAATTCACGATTTCAGTTCCGTTTTTACGTATGACGGTGTTGAAGTCAATGCTTGAAAAACGGCAGCGCTGGATTCCGATTGATGAAGCTACCAGTTATTTTGAAAAGATGTGGAAGCCGGACAAATGGAATGATACGTTCCGCTTCATATTCGTGAGAACGGTAAACAAGATTCAGGTCAAGGAGGCGTTTCAACTTGATATGTTTTATCCTGATGAATATGAATATGCTTACAAAGTGATTGTGACAAACAAATATTCAAGCGCCAACAATGTTATAGCATATCATAATGGACGCGGTTCCCAAGAAGGGATTTTCGCGGAACTTAAATCGCAAATACAAATGGATTATATTCCTTTCAAACGGCTTTTGCCGAATAAATTTTTCATGCTGTCTTCGGTATTGGCGCACAATATAGCTCATGAGATGCAAATGATAATCTTTCCTAAAATGCAAAGTACAACTTTTAAAAGGGCAGCTCACTGGTCATTTCAGAAAATCGATACAATCAGAAAAAATATTTTTATTCGTGCCGGTAGAATAACGAAACCAAAGGGACGCTTAACGCTGACCATTAGTGCCGGCAAGAAAATCGCCGACGAGTTCAAGACTTTTTTTGAATCTTTGAAAATAGCAGCATGAATCTAAAGATAAGATGAATGCATATTGTTCATAATTTGCTATATTTTATGCATCGCTGGGGTTAATATTATGCGGGGACTATTAACCAGCTTATTGCATGAACAAATACTTATAAAAATATTTCGCTTTTGTTCATGCAATAAGCTGGTTACCTCTTCTTCAACTGATACATAATGTCC
>CAYVFQ010000172.1:0-1828 GCA_964451045.1 uncultured archaeon | reverse complement strand
ACCTATACCCAGTGACATCCAAAATATCGAAGCTTATCTTTACAAACTGATATCCAATGATGTTGTCGATGCTATCCGCCTGACGAAGACGTATGAAAATTACATAAATGAATATGCCGAACGTAGAAGTTCTCCTTGCATCCAGGAATCTCCAGAAAAGCTTATTTCGAAAGTAGATGAAGCAAATAAAATATACGAATGCATTAAAAAGCGGCTACCACGCAATGAGGCTCAGGCTATGAGATTTCGATACCGAGAGGACCTCAGCATCAAAAAGATAGCAGAAAAAATGAGTGTTCATAGTGTGACGGTTAGAGGGTATGTATATAGAGGACTCAATAAAATCCGAAGTTTATTAAGAGATATCGACGCGAGAAAAACAGAGTGATCCGTTTCGTTTTTAATTTTCCAGTGGTCTCAAATCTTCCATGACAAATTCTTTTTTCAATTCTCATGTATTGATTTTGACCTAAAACATGCTCTAATGTTGAATGGTAATAAAAGGTTCAGAATTTGTGCGTTCTGTGAAGTCAGTTGAACATCTGCCATAAATCCTCCAATTAGTATGTCTATATGTTCCAGTCCCTATAGTCTGCGGGTGTGGCACGCCTTTTCCTACACGCCCATCAGATGACTTTCATTGTTCATACCTTCCCTAAAACACCTTATCAAAACACATAACTCCCTGATTTATGGTATTTTATAGTTGTTTCATCGCTCTCCAAGAGTTCTTGCCACTAAAGGCAGAGAATTCTTTTCGAGAGGAGGGTACATGTCAAAGAGAGCGGTTAAATTCAATTGGGTTCTTGAGCCAAGAAAATTCTTATCAAAAAAGGAGGCAAACAAACTGTCGGAAACGGCAAAAGAGTGGGCTGAAGCGGCGATTACGAAGGGGCAGAAGACTCCCGTGAGGGATTATTTGGTCACAGATCTGGCACTTTCTCCGGATCTTCGCGTAATGGAAATTGCCCGGCTGGATTGTGGCGATATCTTCGTCCGAGACGGAGTCTTTTCCCTTCTTGTCAGAAATGGTAAGTGTGGTAAACGAAGACTGGTGAGGTTTGGTGAATCGCTTAAAGAACATCTGGACAATTACATGGCATGGAAACGGGATGTTGGTGAGCCTACGGGCCCAAGCGACCCGCTGTTTTTATCCAGCAATACAGGCAATCACTTGACTACGCGAGCACTACAAAAAGCTTTTAAGCGCACAGCCGCAAAAGCAGGCCTGTCTTCTCACTATGCTATTCATTGTCTCAGGCATACTTATGCATGCCAACTTTATAAGGCCAGTGGCTATAACTTACGTCTCGTTCAGAAACAACTGGGGCACTCCAGCATCCACACGACAGAGGTGTACGCGGACGTGATGGAACCTGATATAGAAGATGCCTTACAAAAACTATACGAATAGTTCCACTGCTGGTATGGCTCTTGCGAAATAGTTGAGTAAGCGACGAGAGCATCGAACTCAATAAGGTCGAACGGACATGAAAAGGGCTAGCCCCACAGAATCTGTACGCACTTTCGACAGTAGTCAATCTCAATAGACTCATTATATGCTCTGATCTTAAATTGCTCTATCTCAGCACCGTCAGAAAAGAGATATGATGCAAATAAAAACCTAGTTTCATGGATCACACCAAATATGAATCTTCTATTTACAGATATATCAAAGAAAGAAAAAGATTTTAGATTATAGAATCACGCATACATATTTCGAACTTCACTTAAAGTGGTCATCTTGACCTGTTAACCATCAAGCAAGAACTCATTATATGCTAAGGCTTTGCGTCTGGGAGCCTAAGGACTGTACAGGGCTCTTGAC
>CAYVFQ010000171.1:0-1833 GCA_964451045.1 uncultured archaeon | reverse complement strand
CAATTAGGAAGCATTCAATGCCGGCTGCGGGAATTAATTCTTTAATAACGCAGGAAAGTGAATCAGATTGCATTTAGACTAAGCGAAGCCGAACATTGAAACAGTTTCGTCACTATCGAGATCTTAATTCTCTCAAAAAAAGAAAAAAAGAAGGATTAGGGATAGAGTTGATTAATTAAACGTTATCTGACCAGTTGTCGTCTCCAGATCAAAATCATATTGCACCGAAGCAGTCGCATACTCGGGGGAGGTATAGGATTTGCTACCTCCCGGAATAGAAATATTACCAGTTGTTGTATCCGTAGCAATTTTGATCCCATAATCCTCAGGAAGGGTTGTTTCAACAGTGATCATTCCTGTTGTTGCAGATAAGGCAAAAACGCGTGCTCCTTGAGCGTCTGTCGCTGTTTGTTCAAGAGCGTAGTGTATCTCACCAGTAGATGTGGTACTCTTCCACAAGGTCTGAGGGGTTTCATATTTGATTCGCGTTAAACGAACGGTGATACGGCCGGTAGATGTAACAAGGGTTGGGTTCGGATCGCTTAGTGCCAGGTCAGAGAGTTCTACCTCGACTTCGCCGGTGCTTGCCTCAATATTTAATATAAGTATTGTTAAATCTGTCAAGTTGATAGTGATCTTTCCTGTGGCGACATTTATATTTAATTTTAGACTGATATCTGTTCTAACCGTAATTTGCAATTCGTAAGCATAGGGATTATCAATGTCCGCATCTTTCCATTCGCTATTAAACTTAACCAACACGGTGTTATCTGTAACCTCATTAAACGTTACGGTATTAGCTTCATCAACGGATCCTTCGCCAGATTGTCCATAGACAATGATTTTTGCTTGTAATAAATAATCTACAGCCAAATCTGTGGTTTCAATAGCAATCTCGCCAACACTATTGTCCACTTCCAACTGACAAACGGACCAATTATCCGGCACGGTCACCTCTTTTTCCCCCAAATAATCATAGTTTTGGATGATCGATCGCTGTGCAATACATCCACTGAACAGGACGATTGACGCGAGTAGTGGGATAATAAGAATCCGTTTGGAACTGGAATATTTTGACATTTTTATCACCTTATGAAGGTTTACACCTTTTTTGAGCGCTTTAAGGGTAATTCATACAGCACTTGCATTCCTAATTAAAGGTAGGCTGTATGAGTTGAAATATCCAGAATTGAAAAAAAAGGGTTTTGTAAAAGAGCTCACTTTTACCGAACTGTGATATCACCGGGCAATGCATCTAAGTTAAATTTATAACGGATTTATGCGGTAGAAGAATCAAAAACTTATAATCGCCAATACAACGTTCAACAATAAAGATATGACCAAGGGAAGTGTCAACATGAATGATGACGCCATATTTTTCAGGAAGAATTTGATACTGATAATGTATCAATTTTAACTTGGTTCAGGCAGGATTCTTTCTATGACGGAATCAATAATTTCTTGTTTTTCATCACGAAAGAAGTATCGAGTGATTCTACCTTCGATATACACATCAAAAAGATCTTTTTCCTTCATCTGAAGTAGATAATAGCGCACAGACTCGTGATGGAGTCTAAGTGCTCGGGCAATTTCTGCTTGATATGCACCAGGATGACTCATAATATAGCGAAGAATGTGTCTTGCGGTTTCGCTTTTAAACAACATGCTGAGTTCTAAATAGATTGCATCCCAGCTGCTATCTTCCTTAAGATAATAAATCAAGTACTTCCCAACTCTGAAGTGTTGGATATACTCGAAATCTTCCAAGACCTGTAAATGCCATAATATTCCAAAAAAGCCAGACTCAACTCCTCGTTCAATCTCTCTAATATG
>CAYVFQ010000170.1:0-1837 GCA_964451045.1 uncultured archaeon | reverse complement strand
AAGTGGGGAATTTTCAATTGCTGTTTATGGGGATTTTACCATTGCTGCTTACAAAACAAATAAAAAACACAATCAAAAGCTTTATGCAAGTTGCAAATACAGTTGGCCATGCTGAAAGCTCTGGCGATCTTAAAAGACTTCTTCAGGATGGTAAAAAGATTATTATTACAATTGTGCATAAGTTCCCTTATATCCTTGAAGACATTGGGAATCTACATCGAAAGAACAACTTCGCTATTATTATTGACGAAGCCCATTCCAGTCAAAGTGGCAATATGTCGGCCAAGATGAATATGGCATTGTCCGAAAATTACGAAGACGGCGAAGACGAGACAACGGAAGATAAGATTCTGAAAATATTAGAAGGACGTAGAATGCTCTCAAATGCAAGTTATTTTGCTTTTACGGCAACTCCCAAGAACAAAACCCTTGAAATGTTCGGTGTTCCTTATCCAGCGGAGGGGAAAACAAAGCACAGACCGTTTCATATCTACACCATGAAGCAGGCGATTCAAGAAGGATTTATTATTGACGTACTAAAAAATTATACCCCCATCAAAAGTTATTACAAGATTGCTAAAACAATCGAAGATGACCCGTTATTTGACAAGAAAAAAGCACAGAAAAAACTTCGTAAATATGTGGAGTCGAATGAAACTGCCATTGGGTTGAAAGCTGAAATCATGGTTGATCATTTTCATGAACAAGTAATCGCAAAAGGTAAAATTGGTGGTCAGGCTCGTGTAATGGTTATTACAAGCAGCATTGAGCGGGCGATTCAATATTACTATGCTATTTCTGATTATTTAGTCAAACGTAAAAGTCAGTATAGGGCTGTTTTGGCTTTTTCGGGTGAGCATGAATATGGTGATAAAAAGCTAACAGAAAGTAGTGTTAACGGTTTTCCAAGTAATGAAATCGAAAAGAAGTTTAAAAAAGATCCGTACAGAATCTTAGTTGTTGCTAATAAATTTCAGACAGGATATGATGAGCCGCTTCTTCATACGATGTATGTTGATAAGATGCTGTCGGATATTAAAGCTGTTCAGACGTTATCAAGGCTCAACAGAGCTCATCCGCAAAAACATGATACATTCGTCTTAGACTTTGCAAATGAAACAGAAACAATCAAAGAAGCCTTCTCGAAGTACTATACAACAACAATTTTGTCAGACGAAACTGACCCAGACAAACTCAATGACTTGGAAAGTGATATTAGGGGTTATCATGTATTTACGGATTACCATATTGATACCATCGTGGAACTTTACTTTAATGGAGCAGATCGAGATAAGCTTGATCCAATTTTGGATGTGTGCTCCAAAACATATGAAGATGACTTAGACGAAACTGAACAAGTTGATTTTAAGAGCAAGGCGAAAGCATTTACACGAACGTATGGCTTCTTGGCTTCTATCTTACCTTATGGCAACGCAAAATGGGAAAAGCTAAATATATTTCTGTCTTTCCTGATCACGAAGCTCCCCGCACCGAAAGAGGAGGATTTATCCAAGGGAATTCTTGATGCTATTGATTTAGATAGTTATCGAGCTGAAGCTCAGGCATCAATGTCAATCATTTTGGAGGATTCACCAGCTTATGAAATAAATCCTGTGCCTACCTCCGCCATTGGTGTGAAGCCGGAGACGGCGCTTGACTTGCTTAGCAATATATTAGCCAACTTCCATGATCTATTCGGAAATATTCCTTGGAAGGATGAAGATCAGGTCAAGAAGCATATTGCCAGCATACCGGAAATGGTTGCAAAGGATAAGGACTATCGGGTCTGTCCACAATTTTGTGTAAACTCGAATTCCTTAATTTAAATGGTGATCAA
>CAYVFQ010000169.1:0-1843 GCA_964451045.1 uncultured archaeon | reverse complement strand
CCGCAATTTTCGGTCGTGAGGTCGACCTGGTGGAGAAAAGAAATATTCGCAACCCGTTTCGCCGCCACGAAATATTAACGACCAGAAAGGTCGTCTATGCCGCTTAACAAGAGGGACCCGGCAAATCTCTGGGACATGCTGGAGGCTGCCGAAAAAGTCCAACGTTTCCTTGAGAGCAAAACTTTTGAAGATTTCCTAAGTGATGACATGCTACGGGCTGCGGTTGAGCGAAACCTTGAGATTATCGGCGAAGCGGCGCGCCGAATCTCAGAAGAACTCAAGAAAGAGCATCCCGAAATTCCCTGGAGCAAGATCATCGCCCAGCGCAATGTCTTGATACATGAATATGATGATATCGATTACAAAGAAATCTGGGAGGTGGCTACTTTTCACCTTTCCCGATTGATTGACCAGATCAGGCCGCTGATACCACCGCTTCCTCCTGAGGTTGATTGATGGGACCAATTACTCTTTTTGATAAATCATTTCTTCAATCTTTAAGTGTTGATGAGGCCGTTTGGTTTGACCACTTTTTCAGGGCAAACATTCCACCCATCTTCTTTGCTGAAACATTAGCAGATTTAGAAAAAGCAATTAAGGCTCGGAGGACACCTGAACAAGAAGTAGGTTTGATAGCTATTAAAACTCCAGAAATCAATTCTTGCCCTAATACATTTCATATTCAGTTATGCATCGCCAATCTTTTGGGTGAAGAAATCACAATGGACGGTCGGCCTGTAATCTCAGGAGCTAAAGCTGTCAAAACTGCTGACCAAAGTGGAATTGTATTTGACGTTCCTCCTGAAGCAGAGGCACTCGCCCGATGGCAACGTCATGAATTTTTGGAAGTTGAACGGCTATTTGCCAAACATTGGAGGAAAATGATAGGATCGTTAAATTTCGAAGGGATCAGAGAAGGATTACAATCTATTGGTATCAATACAGGGGGTTGCAAATCGCTTGAAGATGCAAAAGCTATTTCAGAATCAATTATTGATCTTGAGGGATATTCTTTGGTGCGAATGAAATTTTTATTTACAGTACTTGGCATACCTCAAAACATTTTCGTCTTTGTTTGGCAAAGGTGGGCAACAAATTATTGCCCATCATTAAGAAAATTCGCTCCATACGCTGCTTA
The DNA here is from genome assembly GCA_964451045.1 of uncultured archaeon. Classification (GTDB taxonomy): domain Archaea; phylum Aenigmatarchaeota; class Aenigmatarchaeia; order CG10238-14; family SCSR01; genus CAYNTH01. The sequence continues at coordinate 705 of CAYVFQ010000169.1, read as the reverse complement.
TGTATTAATGGTTGACGTATTTTATTACATTGCATTGGCAGCAAAACTTATCTCATCAGAAAAAGTAACAAATAGATTAGACCTATCTTATTTATATTACATGCCTTTTTGTATGTTTTTCGTCTCGTCGGATAAGTTTCATCAGCATTGCGCCCCATTATTTTTAAGTAATGACCAACTGTTTATTTGGGGATTAGACCTCAAGAATGATCTTCAAAAGATCGATCAATACTATGGGAAATTACCTGAAGAAGAAAAAGATAAGGGTTTATTCGAAATAGCCGCATGGCCTCCTAATGATGATAATTTTTTGGTCACCAAATTATGGGATAGATTTCTTCCTAGATGGAGAAGTATTTCCAAGGAGCCAGCTAATATTAGCCAGGAAAAAGAGAAAGACCTGGTTCAACATGTCAAAAAATTCACAAATGCCAAACCTATAAAGGAAGAAGATGTTGATTTTGATTTTCAAGACCCAGACGCAATGGTAATTCAAAGACGCATACATAAGAGGCGAGGAAAATGGTGGCAATTACCTAAAGATTTCAAAGTGGATGAAAGTTCATGATATAAGGTGATTGACCCTGGACCCCACAAATAAACAAATGAGTCTATTCACTATGATGGAAGCACGCGCCGTACCCATTAATATCGAGGATGAGATACGCAAATCGTATCTCGAATATTCTTTAAGCGTCATCATCG
>CAYVFQ010000168.1:0-1855 GCA_964451045.1 uncultured archaeon | reverse complement strand
GAAGTGTACCGCGGTAGATTCCAGTCTCCCAGCGGATGTAACCGCGCGGCTGAGAGGCGGCATTCCCACCATCGGGGCCCTGAGCTGGGGGTGCGGCCAGTGCAGCCGGGACCACGAAGATCGCCAGCAAGGCCAGGACTGTGAGAGCCAACAACAGTTTGTGTTTGGGTGACATGGTTTATCCTCCTGTCTTACCCGATAAGGATTTAAGTTACAGGCATAATTATACCATAATCCTATAGCATGTCAAACTTTATTGACCTCGTATCAAGGAAAATTGATAAAAAAAGGTGTTCTAACATAATATAACCGTTGAAGTAGCTTAAGAAACGATAATGATATAAAGAAGTGATAGGTTACGTGAGGCTTGATTTGAAACAAATAGTTATGGAGTTCAAGGTTTTTATTTCAATTCTTCTTTAAGCAATCTAGTCGTCGGGATTGAAATACTGGTTTATGCTATCTATTTTTTCGTTGTAATCATCAAGTCCGGTTGAGTCTTTTTTCTTACCATGCGTGTTGAAATAGCCCACTTTTTCTTGAGTTTCACTCTTCTCTTTATCCCGGATATCTTCTTTGTTCCATTGAATAATCTTGTATTCTGGAAAACCCCCTTCTAGGGTTGACTTAATTTCGTTTTCTTCAGTTCCTGCGTCTAAGATAACGCCAGCTTTTTTAATACCTAAATCTTTTGCAAGTTGTAAGGCGAATCTAAACGTGTCTTTACCTCTTACGCCATAGCCAAATATATTTGCAGCCTCAGTAATATCATTTTCCTGTTTGAGTAGACCTACGTCTTCTTGCCCCTCAACAAAGAGTAAATTGTCATTGAAAAATATCTCTTTTGCCACTATGTCCATTAAAAACGGTTGTTGCCAATTCGCACCTGATACTAACCCATCATATGTTGAGTACTCTTGGAGTTGATGGATTTCAGATTTCCGATCTTGGTACTTTGTAACCTTGTTAAGTATAGCTCCGTTTTGAATGTATTCCCACGACACGAAGTATGGACTATGAGTAGAAATAATTATTTGTCTCTTGGTGGCTTTTTCTGCAATTACTTTAAAAAGTCTTCTTTGAGCCAATGGGTGCAACGATAACTCAGGTTCGTCTATTATTAATGGACATTCGTTGTCTAGGAATAGATGAGAAAGGATTCTGATGATAGATATCACACCATCTCCGAGAAAATCCGACTTATGTTTGACGTTCTCCTTTGTGATGTACTCAATAAATTCATCCTCTTCATAGCCTATTGCAAACGAGGAAAAACTAGGGATAACTTTTTGGACAAACTTTAAAAAATCTTCGTATTTTGTTTCGTCTGCTTCAATATTCTTTAGTCCTAAGGGAATTTGTGTGTTATTTGTGTGAGATCTAGGGGTTTGTCTCGCCGTACTCAGGATGATATCTTCTATTCTTGCAGATCCTGAAGCCTTTGACTGCCAGTGTCTCCGTGAGGGAACGATTTCAAAAGCTTCCTTATTATCTATACTAGGATTTTCTTTTAACGTATACGAGTTGTTCCGGATCAATGTGAGTTTCCTTTTAAGCTCATTCTCTTGGCCAAACAGCTGAAAGCAAGGTTGTCCTCCCAATTGCTTTTCGGAGGATCTGATTTTTTGCTTGTCATATAAAAAGAGTCCTTCAATTAAGGTTGTTTTTCCTGTGTTATTTTTTCCAACTATGAATGTAATTCCCGAACCAGGTTTATCTGCAATCGGTTGTGCAAACTCTAAAGTTTGTTGGTCCTGAAAAGATCGGTAGTATTCAATTGTGAACCTTGAATAGTACATGTGTTGTTTAAAATGAGGCTTATCTGGGGCTTGGTAGCCGGTACGGGATTTGAACC
>CAYVFQ010000167.1:0-1857 GCA_964451045.1 uncultured archaeon | reverse complement strand
CCCCAGGAGATCCTGCTTACGGCCGACGTGGAGCGGTCAGCGTTTTTACAAAAGCGCTTATAATGGCTTTAAATGGTGCTGGAAGTACTAATGTTGATCGCGAATATGAATGGTGTGTCTACACTGACCGACTTAATATAGGTATCACCCACTTGCTTGAAAGAGTAGCAAAAAATGAGCCTGGGCTAGAACCGGTCCTGACAGTCGATGGATTATGTAAATTCCCATTCCACTATCTTAAGGGGAGACCAATTGTCCCGGTAACGATTGGATGTGAACCGAACGCGGCAAATGAATTGGCGGAACTCTCCTATCGGGATCGAGTGTTACAGGAAGTACGACGACCACAAAGGCACGCCTCGGACTGGGATGTCGATATCGAGGAAGGTGATTATCGCTTTTATGCTAGGTTCCCCTTTGGGTCTTATCGTAATAATGCTAAACAAGCCTATATATACCCACCTTTTCGTAAAATATCCATTGAGGTGGATCAATGAGCACTTTAAAGTTAAAGCTGAATATATGGTTGGATACGGGAGTTTCCAGAGTGTATCCTCGATTTGGTGTGATCACCAATATTTATGATGCTTTAAACAAGAGAAGAAGGAAACAAGAACTTGTTATTCCTGTAGACGACTATTATGATATTAGAATTGCGCCCGGCCAATATATTATCGAAGTGCTTCTACCCTCTGGACGGGTGATTTATGAAGAAGTATCAGTTGAAAAGACGATTGAGCCCCAAGAACTACAATTAGAAGTAGAATCCTCGCCACATGAATGGCTTAGTTGGCAGCAGTTTTTTGGGAATGTCGATCAGAAAAAATATGCATCCTTAGAAAGAAAACAGGTTGTTTCAATACGGGCAACTCGAGTATCCGTCCAAACACGAATTTTCACTAGAGATAAAGCATTCGAGGAATCTGAGAAGCATTCCTTAGTTTCTCAAGGGTATTTCTTCGATATTCCTTCACTGAAAAAGGTCAATCGGGGTCGATCTGTATCAATTCCATTTCCATTCGATTCGTTGGATCCATCCATAGTATGGATACGGCTGGAACCGTCTCAGCCATCTGACTCTGACTCTTTATCCGAGTTACATATGTTTGGTAATAGTAATCATAGATATAGAGTCAATTATCATACTGAAAATTTCCCTAGGAATTACTTATTCATCTACGGAACAAATATTCCTGCACAGTACTGTGTCTTGCCAATTCCATGGATTGGGCTTAATCGCGAGAATGTTGCAACTGTAGAGGCTCTAATATATCACGTCGCAGTGGAAGAATCTTCAAAGATTGATCCGGGCTATAGAGTATCCGTCGTGGTGCGCGATGGCCTTGTCGGTGCCCTTCTTGGTTACTTAGGTGTTGGAAATTTGCCCTCCGCTGCAAAGATAATGAAGAAGTATGAGGATTATTTTGTTATGATGCTCAAGGATAAGGTTGTGAATCCAATAGCCGCTGCTGCTGGCGCATATGTGCTCTTAACTCTCGAGTCCAAATCGGACCAATTTTGGCATGAATGGATTTGTAATTTGATGAATTGGTTCCCGTGGTTACCAGATGGTGCAATTCAGTATGCATGGACAATATTAGCTAAGTCAGATGCTTCCATAGACGAGAAAAAAGATGCCCGTGCCAGTTTACTGGAAGGGTATCACAGAGGTCTCCCCTTCTATTCAAAAGGAGTCCGTTTGTTGCTGGATGGTCTCCAATTATTCGCTAATGATTCCCGGGCTTCAGGAAAACCGGATCAGGAAGTGGAAGCGGCCCTTAAACGGATTTGGCTGTTAGCATCCCGGACTAATACGCGTCAACTGTTCACTACCGTGCTCTTGGGATAGGTATGCAA
>CAYVFQ010000166.1:0-1866 GCA_964451045.1 uncultured archaeon | reverse complement strand
GATTAGATGTGCTGAGGGGGAATATAGAACATCTGCTTGTCCTTCTCTTGAAAAATTATCTAAGAAAGCAGATGAGACAAAAGAGAAAATTAACACTGTAGAACTTGAGCGAATGTTCCTGGAGGTGGAAGAATTTGGCCAGAATAAATTTAAGTGGGCCATGAATGTACTTAAAAGACTAGCATATCAATTAAATTCCGTTGTTAACAAACTTAACGAACGTAAGCGAGCGAAAATTCTTGATAATTTTATGAAGGAAGCCTCGAAAATACAAACAGTAGAAGAACTTTTTGATTTAACGATCAGTAGTCTCCCTGGAATGATGGAGTCTGTAGAATGTTCTATTTTCACAGTTCAAAAAGGTGAAACAGAGGAATTGGATCGTCTTGTGCTACGGAAAACTAGCTACCCAAAACTCAAAGATAAGGAGAATAAAGCATATTATAAAAAGGGCGAAGGATTAACTGGATGGGTTTGGAAACACAAGCGCTCCCTCAGGCTTATGAATTTGAAAGATCCTGACGAACTAGCAGAATACGGCCACGATCTGCAATGGATACATAAATATAACGATAGCGATGAACATACCAGTTTTATATGTGTGCCCATGCTTAGTAGAAACGGGAAAGTAATAGGAGTAATAAGAGTACCGCATAAAATTGGTGACCTTCCCTTTTCCACACATGATGAGATTTTTCTTAGTTTTTTAGCACGTAATCTTTCTTGGGCGATTGAATATCAAGCAGTAGAAGAAAAACTTAAACATGCCATTACATTTACAGATGCAAACGAAGTTTTTTTGAGTTATTTAAAACGTAGCCTCTCATGGGCGATGGAATTTCAACCAGTAGAGGATAAATTTAGACGTGCAGTTGGTAATACAGCTTTGGTAAACGCTGCAGTGGAAATTACACATGCACAGACTTATGATGAGGTTCTAGATGCCACAGTCCGAAGTTCAATATGGTTATTTGGTACTACAGGTAAGAAACACTTCGTTAATATACTTGAACCAGATAAAGAACACTGGCGAATAGGACGCGTCGAAGGCAGTCTTGGATTAACAGATTTAATAGTGGGCCAGAAAGGGCAATCTTTTCACATAAATCAAGGAATTACTGGAAAGGCAATTAGAGAACGTCGCAGTTGCATTTCGTTGGATATCAAAGATGCCATACAAAAAGGCGAATACATAGACGCCGTTGTTGGGGCTGAATCGGCGATTTCATCACCTATACGATGGGGTGAAGATATATATGGAGCTATATCGATCGGAAGTGACAAATCCGATTTATCAGAAAATGATTTTATACTTTTGGAAAGTCTTTGTAAATTAGCTGGAGTTGCTATTAAAGAAGTTAAAGAGCAACAAGTTGAAACAACAAAGAAAAAGGAACATGTTGTAATTCAACTTGGTAAGTGGATATGGAGTTCCTTCTTGGTTCCTATTTTACCAGAAATTGTTAAAAAAAAGTGGTTTGGAATAAAGTAGAGAATGCAAAATTTTTCTCTTTTCCATCTTGAAAAAAGGCTGGATAGTTTTGATCCAGACCAAAGAAAATATGCGCTGTTGGCTTTATGCGAAAAGGTCAAGGCCAGCCAAATTGATTTGCCTGAAGCCGGCAAAGCTGTCAACATGCACTGCCATACCTTTTTCTCTTACAATACCTACGGCTACTCGCCGAGTAAATTTGCCTGGCTGGCTCGCAAAGCCGGGCTGTCCGCTACCCAGATAGTGGATTTCGATGTGCTTGATGCTGTAGATGAGTTCCACGAAGCAGCTAAGATGCTGAATTTGAAAGGCTGCGGCGGCATGGAGACGCGGGTCTTCGTACCGGAATTTGCAGACAAAGTAATTAACTCACC
>CAYVFQ010000165.1:0-1881 GCA_964451045.1 uncultured archaeon | reverse complement strand
CACTCAAGCAGTGCCCCTAAGCCCGAAGGCGAAGGAGCACTGTTCTTTGAGCATTTCCTTGCGTTTGAAACTGGCGATTTCAGTTGGAACACTAAAAGTTCAGTACTAAACACTTTTCACTTGTCACTACATATTATATGCTCCATCAGTGCACAGAAGAATACCAAAATGCCATGTTGTCATGTCGGAGTTGTAGTACTCACTTAGGTTCATTCTACGATTTTCCTACCCAGTGAACAAGGAAAAACGTTGTCTATTGGGCTAAAATACGTAAGATTACATATGTTAACAATATTTGGGACGCTGATTAGCTATCAGCAAGCGGACTGGCTTTTGGCATGATTTATTCACCTGCTTTACCTGCCAAAGGCCAGGCCGACCCGAAGAAAGCAGGTGAAGATGACAAACGACGATATTCGCAACAAGCGAGATAAGCTGGATAGCGAAATAAAGCATTTCCGCTATCTGTTTCAACCAATCCTCGGACGACAAAAGGAATATGACTATGTCAATATTCTTAATGTGCTGATTCAGCTTCGTAGGACGATTCAATCTGTGGATGAGATACTTGGCGAACAAGAGAACACGGTACTTATCCAACGGTGTAACAGAACAGAGGGCGCAATAGATAAACTTGAGGATGTTCTTATTACTACAGAGGGCGAATTTGAGTCCCTGCGGGCTTGGAGGAAGATTATGACGTCTTATCAACACGTGCTTAACGGTTGCAACGCAGTATCTAAGATGCTTTCTGATATATTGCAAAAGAAAAAAGACGAACAGACAAAAGAGGAAGACAGCCCAACCGGAGAAGCTTTGGCTCTTGCAATGCTTGTAGAACACTCTGACTGGTCTGATACAAATATTGCTAAGGCAGTAGGAGTAAATCGTACAACATTATACGACTGGCCAAACTTCAAGAAAGCTAAAGAGGCATTGAAGCAAGGTAAAAAGAAGTATCCAAGAGGAAGTAAGAACGGCAAAACCGGCGACATGGAAGCATGGGAATCAGAAACATGAGGAGAAGAATTGAAACGATATTAGTACCTGCTTTTTTTCTTCTTGCAATAGTCACTACGGGAAAACTATACACCCTTCCAAAGGCGATTTTTCCGTATTCTCCACCCGGATTTCATGAAGCCTACGAACAGGAGTGGGATGGTCGCTCCAATCCTGTTGTGCCTACTGGAGGCTACCAATACTATACTGGTGGATACAGCGATATTCTTTTTCGGAATGTCATTAGTTCTATATTGCTCTGTTACATTGCATATCGTACTGGTAGAATCCTTCTGGTTATTGATTGTTATTCAACCAATCACATATCCACTTTTCTATATTTCTGGTATTCAGGTACTGGTAGTCTCTCTTTGTACAATTTCGGCTGGATTTGCAGAGCAACTGCATGGGAATACGCACGAGCTTTGAGTCTCATTCTTTTTATACTTTCGGTCATCACTTTTATCATAAGCATATTAGTTGTACCTTCTGATATTTTGTCCCCTCTACGTCGGCAATCCCGACTTTAAAAGAAAGCAATCCCGACATTTAAACCGACACCTAAAATTCTTAACCGCTTAGATTTCAACGCTTTATCATTTCAAGAAGCCGACACACACCCGACATACAGCCATTTTCCAGAAACATATGACGAAGTTTTTGGAAAATGGTTATGAACGAAAACCGAATAAGCAAAAATAAATATACAGATAGTCCTGTTGCTTGGTTTGTTGTGTTAGAGCGCGCCCGCCACGACAGGAATTTTGAGTTAGCTTCAAAGGCAAAGCAAGAGTTAGACCGTTTGGGAGTGACTGTCAAGTATAGACGACTTTCCGAACCTGACCGGAAGGGGGGCAGGCGATGAGTGACATTACCCATGAA
>CAYVFQ010000164.1:0-1886 GCA_964451045.1 uncultured archaeon | reverse complement strand
CTTGGAGTGCGCTTCCTTGCGACTGAGCATCCCACAGGACATCGCCAGCGAGGCCGAATCGATACACTTGGCATCGATGAAAACGGATGTCCGGTCATTATAGAGTATAAGCGTTCCTCAAATGAAAATGTTATAAATCAAGGCCTCTATTACCTTGATTGGCTACTCGATCATAAATCAGACTTCCGATTATTAGTAATGGAAAAATTCGGTAAACAACATGCCGAGCAGATAGAATGGACCAGCCCCAGGCTCATCTGTATTGCCGGAGACTTTAATAGATATGACGAACACGCTGTTCAGCAGATCCCTCGCAATATTGAATTAATACGCTATCGCAAATATGGTGATGGTTTCCTGCTACTGGAACTGGTAAATGTCACGTCTTCTAGTAACTCTACGGAAAGCCGCATCCCTGATTCAATTAAGAAACAGAAGAATAAATACCAAACGGTCAGTGGTTACCTCGAAAAAGCTTCTCAAGAACTGAAAGATAGATATGAAACTTTGCGTTCCTTCATGCTTGCCCTCGGAGACGATGTGCAGGAAAAGACGTGTAAAAATTATTTCGCCTACAAACGTATCAAGAATTTTGCCTGCGTGGAAGTACACCCTCAAACTAACCTGATATTGGTATACCTAAAACTAGATCCAGGTAGCATTAACTTAACTTCTCTCGGGAATGAATTTGCCAGAGATGTCCGCAATATAGGTCATTTTGGTACTGGTGATCTCGAATTACGTTTGCGTAATTCAGAAGACCTTGAGAAAGCCAAACCCATGATTGTAAAAAGCTACGAGGTAAGTTAACTTGAGCCAATACTATAAAGAGAAAGCATTTGAAGAAGCAATAGAACAATCTCTGCTTACAGATGGAGGTTACGTTAAAGCAGACCCGGCGAATTTCGACCGTGAGCGTTGTCTTGATGCTACTGTTCTCATTCCATTTATCCAGGAGACTCAGTCTAAAGAGTGGCAATACCTTGAAAATTCTATCAAAGCTAACGCAATAAATGTCTTATTGGATGATCTGTGCAAGACTATGGATTCGCAAGGGAGCCTGAATGTTCTTCGGCATGGATTTAAGTGCTATGGCAAACTCTTCCGAGTTGCCTTTTTCGCTCCAGCTTCTGGCATGAATCCTGATCTTAAGAAAGCTTATGATGCCAACCGTCTCATTGTTACTCGCCAAGTACACTATAGTACCACTGGAGAACAGTCAATTGATTTGCTGCTGAGCTTGAATGGAATTCCTGTTGCCACCGCTGAACTTAAAAATCCTATGAGTGGGCAGAATGTAGATAATGCCAGATACCAGTATATGCATGACCGTGACCCCCGTGAAAAAATCTTTGAGTTTAAAAAGCGAACGCTAGTGCATTTTGCCGTAGATCCAGACCTTGTTTATATGACAACACAGCTAAAAGGTGAATCGACCTACTTCCTGCCCTTTAATAAGGGAGATGGTACCGGTGCAGGTAATCCGCAGAATCCTGGTGGTTATAAGACTGCATATCTCTGGGAGCAAATCTGGCAGCGAGATAGCTTCCTGGACATTCTTGCGCGCTTTCTCCACCTTGAGACAACAGAGAGAACAATAGGCGGCAAGACAATCCGTAGAGAGACAATGATATTTCCCAGGTATCACCAGCTTGATTCGGTGAGAAAACTAGAGACACATTCTAGAAATGATGGTCCGGGTACTAATTATTTGATACAGCACTCAGCCGGCAGCGGTAAGAGTAATTCAATCGGTTGGCTGGCCCATCGTCTGGCCAGTTTGCACAATGAGCAGGATAAAAAAGTCTTTGATTCTGTGGTAGTCATTACCGATCGGCTTGTCTTGGACCGTCAGCTACAGGATACTATATATCAATTTGAGCATA
>CAYVFQ010000163.1:0-1897 GCA_964451045.1 uncultured archaeon | reverse complement strand
GGCCATTAGACCTATTTGAGGGCAGCAAACAAATAGTTATTCAACAAAGGATAAGGATAGAAAAAGTTAAATATGATATAAAATGACCAAGATACATGCAAAGCCTCGAACTTAAAAAACAGGTTGACGGGTACGAGAGGAAAACCATAAGATCTAAGGAACTTCATTTTATAGCAAAAAATTGTCTTCCCGGAGGAAATACCCGGAGTGTAACATACTATGAACCGTATCCCTTGTTCATCGTGAAAGGAAAAGGATTCGAAATTTATGACGCCGATGGGAATTCTTACATAGATTTTATTAATAATTATACGTCCTTGATTCATGGACACGCACATCCAAAAATATTAGATGCTGTAAAAGAACAACTGAAGAAAGGAAGTTGGGCGTGCCCAGCCAGTCTCGAAAGTCAATATAAGCTAGCTGAGATAATCTGTGAAAGGTTTCCATCTGTAGATAAAGTTAGATTTTGCAATTCAGGAAGTGAAGCAACTATGTTTGCCGTGAGAGCTGCTATCGCATATACGGGCAAAGAAAAAATTCTCAAAATGGAAGGAGGATACCACGGAACTTGTCCTCCATTTGAGATAAGCGTGCATCCGGAAATTGAAAAAGCTGGACCGTACGATAGACCATTAAGCGTTCCTGATATAGGCATTCCTAAGAATGTTGTGAAAGATGTTTTAATCACCCAATTCAACAATAAAGAGGTCACAGAAAAGATCGTGAAGGAAAATAGAGATAGTTTAGCAGCGATTATCGTCGAACCGATGATGGGTGCCGCGGGCGCGGTACCGCAAAAAGAAGGTTACTTAAAATTCCTTAGGGAGATTACTCAGACGAATGACATTCTATTGATTTTTGACGAAGTACAGACGAGTAGGTTGAGCAAAGGGGGAGGACAAGAGTTTTTTGGAGTTACGCCCGATCTATCTGCTTTTGCCAAAATTATAGGCGGGGGATTCCCAGTAGGTGCCTTTGGCGGCTCTGATGATGTAATGGAACTATTTTCTCCTGAGAAGAAGGAATTTATATCTCATTCAGGGACCTTCAACGGGAATGGAATAACTATGGCAGCTGGAATAGCAACATTGAAAATGTTGACCACGCCTGTTATCAATAGGATAAATTCTTTGGGCGCATTGCTAAAAAGGAGAATTGAGAGGATCTTTGAAGATCATGGAATAATTGGCCAAGTAACGGGGACAGGATCCATATACAATATTCACTTCACGTCAGAGGAAGTGGTAGACTTCAGAACCGCAGAAACCTCGTGCAAAGAAGCTAGAAAAATGTTGCACATTGGCATGTTAAATAAAGGTATTTTTATGGCGCCCAGAGGGATGTTTAACATTTCAACGCCCATGACTAAAAAAGAATTACAAAAATTTGTCGATTCATTTCCTATAGATGAATTAAAATCTTTATGAGATTTTTATTCGAAATGAACAATATTATGTTCTCTACACTAAAGCATTATTTAAGTCTGATTCCATTAATAAAATAAAAGCTTAAATCCATTTACGATTTTATTGTGCTTTCAACTAATTTGGTGTGATGCTCACCAAAGACGAGTATCTTGTTAAACTAAAGCGAAGGCGCTGCCTCGTCGACGACGAGTCTAAGCCTGAACGGAAAGCGGCTGAATCTACGTCTTTGCGGTTTTGGACCCCAAAAAACGAGAAGTCGTGAACGTGCTTGCAACCGGATATCTGAAAAGCGCTGAAGCGCTGAACTCCTCAAGCGCTACCTCCGCTACTGAAAGGGAAAGCTTCTCATCGCGACGGACTGTGGCCCTTAGTACCGATGGCAGACGCGACGAATTGGGCTGAAGCACGTTGTGATGCGAGGTGGTTAACTCAACTATATAGAGCGCTGGTTCGAAACGTTCAAGGAT
>CAYVFQ010000162.1:0-1907 GCA_964451045.1 uncultured archaeon | reverse complement strand
ATAATATACTTCTCAAACACCGGTAACACCGAGAAGGTTGCACTAGCGATTAAAAGGGGATTAGAAAAGGAAGGTCTGGAAGTAACTGTTAGGAAAGTGACTGAAGCGACAGACGTGGGACTCTATGACTATGATCTTGTCTGTTTTGGATCACCAGTACTACATTCACTTCCACCCCCACCTGTATTCAAGTTCATTAGAATGAATGAGAAGAAGTACAGAAATGCTAGCGACGTGCATTTATGCTCTCCCAAAATTATTAATAAGATGGCTCTTGTTTTTTGCACCTACTCGGGACCTCACTGTGGGATAAACGAAGCGCTTCCTGTAGGAAAATACATACGGCAATTCTTCGAGCACCTCGGATTTTGTATCAAAGGTGAATGGTATGAGGTGGGGGAATTCCACGGCTGGGAAGCTGGAAGTATAAGAGGCAGACTGGGAGACATCAGAGGCCGACCGAATGCTGAAGATTTAGCTTTGGTGGAACTAAAGACATCACAACTGGTCAGATGACTTTAACTTGCAGCTTCGCTCTCCGCAGAGGCTCTGCCTCTGCGGGAACTAACATGAATTTGGGCTATGTCCCCTACTCGAAGGGGACAGCAGGCTGAGCCCTCGTGAGTTATCCGTCCAGGGGCAGAACCCCAGGACGATCAGGGTGCTTAAAATAATATTAATGAGAAGGAGGTATCATCATGACTAAATTAAGACGAAGCTTAATACTTCTGGTACTTTTCAAATTTTTGGTAACCGGTACCGGGTATGCACAAATTTCTTCTGAAGAGATTGATCTACTCGTAGAAGAATCCATGGAGAAATTTAACGTTGTCGGAGTTGCGGTTGGTATCGTAAAAGATGAGTTGATTATTCATAATAAAGGCTATGGCTTAAGATCAATAGAAACGAAGCAGAAAGTCAATGAACACACCAATTTCGCCATTGCTTCAAATACGAAAGCGTTTACTACAACGGCATTATCCATTTTAGTAGACGAAGGCAAGTTATCCTGGCAAGACAAGGTTAAGGATCATATTCCCGAATTCAAAATGTATAATGCCTATGTCACGGAAAACTTCAACATACAAGATCTATTGACTCACCGCAGCGGGCTTGGTCTTGGTGCCGGAGATTTAATGATTTGGCCTGGCAGCACCAACACTACGATAAACGAATTACTGTCCTGTTTTCAGTATTTCGAACCCGTATCTGCATTCCGAACCAAGTTCGATTATGACAATATTTTATATTATGTTGCGGGGGAAGTCATAGCAAGAGTCAGCCAAATGAGCTGGGAAGAATTTGTGAAAACGCGTATCATGGAACCATTAAATATGGATAATTCCTTCAGCTCACTGACACAAATCACTGATAGAAGCAATGTGGCAACACCGCATTCAACCGAGACCGGACCTCTCAAAACCATCTCCCAGTATATAAGGGATCCCAAAAAAATCAACGGAGCACCGGGGGCAATCCTTTCGAACGTTGATGATTTATGTCACTGGATGCTGGTTCACTTGAACAAAGGAAAGTATGGTGAAAACCTAGAGAAGCAATTGTTTTCTGAAGCGAATCAGAGGGAGATGTGGAAAATTCATACAACACGGAATGCCAACCCTGATCCACGCTATAATTCTCATTTTGTGGGTTATGGTCTGGGCTGGGGCTTGACAGACGTTAAAGGCAATATGGTTGTGTCTCATACGGGAGGCTTGCCCGGTATGCTTTCTAAAACCATAATGATTCCGGATTTAAATCTTGGCGTCGTTGTTTTAACCAATACCGCTAATGGTGGTGCCGGTGTCTTCTTATCAGTCACGCAAACAATTGTCGATCGTTATTTAGGCTTGGATGATTTTGGATGGATAGACAAATACCATAAACAGTTTCAAGCCAGCCAGGGC
>CAYVFQ010000161.1:0-1913 GCA_964451045.1 uncultured archaeon | reverse complement strand
ATTTCTCTACGCTATTTTTACATGCTGGTTGGCTCTGACGATTATGTAAAACCGGATCGGATGATCACCAGATTTATTTGGTCGGCGACGAATAAGGATTTTTCTATCGAGGAGATGCAACAAGCAATAGTCAGTGTGGCTAGAGTCTTATCGATGGAATACCCTCATCTGACGCCAAGACTTTTGGACAATCTGATTTGGAAACACCAGAGACAAAGATAATACTGATTGGTATTTTTCTCCTGGTTGTAATCGCCTTATTAACTATTAGGGGAAAATCGCCTTCCACCTAAAAACGTTTGGAAAGGAGATGAACAACGCCTAAATGAGTAATACGCCCAAAAATGAATACCGACAAATATGAAGATTTTCCAAATGAAATGGCTTAGGAAATTGATTTTATGGATATTGATTTTATTGTTAGTGATTGCTTTGATATGTGGCACAGTCTGGTATTATGTTTCAACTGCTTTTTCTACGTTATCATCTCGTGAATCCGCCCTGAATGAAACCCGACTACTGCTTTCAACAGTTGCCCAAAAACCTACTGGCCCTATGCCCGATGATTTACCGGGTTATCTTCGTGTGAATGATGATTGTTGGATATTTCTCCAACAGGGCATGAATAAAAATGCCAATCATTATACGCTGACTGTAACGAAAGAATATGATTCCTATAATGATCCCAATTCGGTTCATCAATTAATTGAGGTTTGGATCAACATCTATTTTCCTGATGGTCAGCGGGCGGAAATGTATTATTCTCAAGGTAGTTTAACAGGCTGTCGCGAGAGATAAACACAGGGTCAACGCCACGTTTGATTTTTGGCGAAGGTATTGTTAAGTTGAATACATATTGAATTCAGGAAAATTCTTATAAAAGCTCATTTAAGCATTTGTTCGATGAGACTGCTAAATTGGAAATACTCTACTTGACTGATCACTACAAACACTGGAGAAACATGCCATGAGCGATTGCCAACAAGTGATCGATATTTTATACAAGATCGAAGAAGATCAATTCAAAAGCATCGAACTCAAACAACGTTATTTTGACTTTCTTAGTGAACTATCACCCATTGAACTCCAAAAGTTTGTTAAGGAGTTGAAAAGGAAAAAGGAGGATAGAGCGGAGATTGGAAGGCCACACGGTGATTTGCTAGAATTGTCTTGGGTATCTATTATTTCTGCCGAATTATCTGCGAAAGAAGCTCTAAAACTGTTTAATAAATTCCTAGATTTTGAGTTGGCTAATCATATATTAGACGATCAATTACACAGATATTACATGCCATCTCGATTTGCTAGTGAAGCAGAAGAGGCGAGAGTAGAAGAAGATAATTTAAAAATTCAAAATTCCGTAAGAGAAGCTATCAATGCGCTTCGTAAAGGGCTTATCAGACCAGCAATAATCCCATACCTTCATCTAACCATTGCGTACGGAGTGTTTGAAGATGTTATTCGCGATGAGTTTGCGCTCTCTATAGTAGATGAACCGAACGTAGAAGTTCTTGAGGAAAAAATCGTATTCTGGACAAAGATTTCTCCAGAACCAATAAAACGCAAACTTAGACAAATCTACATAGATTCTTTGCCAGGAACTATCGCCAAAGAAAATGCGAAGCGCGCATTAATACTTTTAGGGGAGTCACAGCTTCTTATCGCAATCGCTAAAGTGGAGGGGGATTTTATTTATGGAACTAAAGAAGAAGAACAAATTTTAGGGGACGTATACAAGATTAATAACGTTACAGAAGCGCCATTTAGTCATGCTGAAATTTCAAGCCTTGTTACAAATACATTTCCAAACCATATCGATATTGCTAAGTTGTCTACGGAACTCTCCGAATTACGAAAAGCTATGCGCGAACAGGACAAGGATGGTGTACACGATATTGAAATCGGCAATATAG
>CAYVFQ010000160.1:0-1919 GCA_964451045.1 uncultured archaeon | reverse complement strand
AATTACATTGCTATTCTGATAGTAAGTTATTTGGTTAATGGACCTATGATAGACCCCACCGGGCAAATATCTCAAACGGCACCCATAGACCAATCACTTAGACTACCTAGGTTGTTAAGTGGAACGAGGTTTCATGTAGGAATATTATTAGCATTTATTTTTGTATTTTTGATATATATGCTGCTAAATAAAACTACCGTGGGATACAAAATTAAAACAGTGGGTGCTAACCCTAAGGCAGCTATTTTTGGAGGGATTAGCGTTGAAAAAGTGACCACAACTGCTGTGATTATAAGCGCGGGCATGGCCGGCATCGCAGGAATGATTGAGATTTTTGGAATTCACTATCGTTTAATGGAGGGCGTTTCGCCAGGATATGGATACACCGCTATAGTAGTCGCCTTGTTGGGAAAAAACCACCCGTTATGGATAGCGGTTGCGTCAATTTTATTTGCTGTTTTGATTAATGGAGCGGACATGATGCAACGCATAGCAGGGGTTCCAGTTGCAATGGTCTACATAGTTCAAGCATTGGTAGTACTATTTGTTTTAGGTACCGAAGCACTGAGGAGGATCAAAACTTGATTGAAGAAATTTTTAGCCAAGCTTTCATTATTAGCGTTATGGCGGCAACCTTTAGAATAGGCACTATATTTTTATTTCCAGTTTTGGGGGAGATATTCTCCCAACGCTCCGGAGTTGTAAACCTAGGTATTGAGGGAGTCATGGCTTCTGGAGCAGCTACCGCATTTGTGATCTCTTATTTATCATCGGACAATTGGCTTGGATTGTTAGCTGGAATAGCGACAGGCGCATTATTTGGCTTACTATTTGCGTTTATGACCGTCACTTTGGATATTAACCAGCCCATCTGTGGGATCTTAATATTCATTTTGGGTTCGGGTATATCGACCTATATTTACAGAATAATTTTTGGGGGGGTGTTCGTTTATCCAACAATAAAGGGTTTTGAAAGTGTAGATGTCCCGATCCTTAAACAAATCCCAATACTCGGATCAATCATTTTTCAACAAAATGTTCTAGTGTATATCGCTATTCTCTTGATGCTAATTAGTGGTATTTTGTTATTTAGAACCTCCCTAGGTCTGAGAATCAGGGCTGTTGGAGAGAACCCTAGGGCGGCGGATACCACTGGCATAAACGTACACTCTATTCGTTATTTATGTGTTATCTTTAGCGGGATGATGGCCGGTTTAGGCGGGGCTTACTTAACTTTAGGGATAACAAATACATTTTCTGAAGGGATGGTCGCCTATCGGGGATGGATGGCTGTAGCCTTAGTAATTTTCTCAAAATGGAACCCCTACATAGCTTTGGGTACATCAATGTTATTTGGAGGCATAGATGCTCTTCAAATGCGACTCCAACCCATGTTTAAAATTGAACCTCAACTGTTCCTGATGTTACCCTACATAGTAACCATTATTGTCGTAACGATAGGTTATAAAAAGATGCGTCCGCCGTCTTCTCTCGGAAAGCACTATAAAAGGAGCTGATAAATTTTAGGGAATAATAATGCATGACTATTTATAATCAAGTCCTTCAAGAAATCCAAGTTTTAAAGAAGAATATACTAAAATATCCGAGCGACTGGCAAATAAAAAACTCTATATAGATAATTTTCCGGAAATTTGTTCTTGGAAGTTATAATTTTGCATTTGTCTAGTAAATAGACTATTTATTGACCGTATTTCTTAACAAATGTTTCGAAAGCCTTTTTAAAGCACCCGAAAGGAGCCTTTGCTTGACCATATCCTATAAAGCCGCCTTTGTTCTTGTTGATTATGGCTGTATTCGCTACTGGTGTAATTCCTGTTTCAACAACTTTTCGCATATCTATGCCTATCGGCGTGGGTTCGAAACCGAGAGTTGGCAACAGGTAAAAGGGATTCTTACCG
>CAYVFQ010000159.1:0-1920 GCA_964451045.1 uncultured archaeon | reverse complement strand
TTGGAAAACTCTGCACATCCGAAACACCAGAGGGTGCAACGATTGGTTTAAGAAAATATCTTGCTATTATGGCTGAGGTAACAAAAGGGGTCAGTGAAAAGGAGAGAAAATCTGTGACAAATATTTTACAAAAAAGGTGAATTATGGTAGAGATATTTTTAGACGGAAGATATATAGGAGGAACTGATGAACCTGAAAAATTAGTAAAGGATATTAGAGAAAAGAGAAGAATTGGTTTGATTTCCAATCAGGTTAATGCTGCTTATCATCCCCATCTAAATGAAATAAAAATTTTAACAGACTCTGGAAGGGTAAGAAGACCTTTGATTATCGTAGAAAATGGAAAATCAAAGCTAGCACAAGAACATATAGAAAAATTAAAAAAAGGAGAGATGAAATGGGAAGATTTGTTAAAAGAAAGTGTTATAGAATATCTTGATTCTGAAGAAGAAGAGAACGCTTTTATTGCAATTAGGTCTGAAGAATTGACTGCAGGACATACTCACCTAGAGGTAGACCCGGCTGTAATCCTTGGTCTATCTGCTTCATTCATACCATATGCTGAATTTAATCGTGGTGATAGGGTTAATTATGGTGCAAAGATGGTTGGCCAAAGTATTGGTCTTTTTGCAACAAATTACATGATTCGGGTTGATACAAAATCAAATGTGATGGTTTATCCCCAAAGACCTCTTGAGCAAACACATGCTCATAAAATAATTAATTATGATCTGCATCCTAACGGTACAAATGTTGTTGTAGCAATTGGTTGTTTTGAGGGGTATAACATGGATGATGCTGTTGTCATAAATGCAAGCTCTGTTCAGAGGGGTTTGTTCTGGAGTTATATGTTCAGGACTTACGAAGCTGAGCAGAAAAGATACATGGGTGGACAAGAAGATATCATAGGTATTCCTGAACCCACTGTGCGAGGTTATGCTGGAGAGGATGCATACAAGTATCTATCCGAAGATGGAATAATAAATCCTGAAACAAATGTAAACTCTGATGATGTTTTAGTTGGAAGAATTTCTCCCTTACGTTTCTTGGGAACAATGGACCAATTTATAACTGGAATCGAAAACATAAGAGAAACATCGATTAGATTAAGACATGGTGACTCTGGAATAGTGGACAGAGTCTTTCTAACAGAGACTGCAGACGGAACAAAATTAATCAAGATTGTTATAAGAGATTTGAAGGTACCAGAAATTGGAGATAAGTTTGCCAGTAGACATGGGCAAAAAGGAGTTATAGGATTAATTGTTCCGGAAGAGGATATGCCGTTTACTGAAGATGGAGTTGTCCCAGATATAATTTTCAATCCGCACAGTATTCCTTCTAGAATGACGATGGGACAGTTGCTAGAATTCCTTGCAGGTAAAGTTTCAGCCCTGTCCGGAAAATACATATATTCACCGATCTTCAGCCCTATGAAAGAAAATGAAATAAGAAGTTTACTTGAAACGTTTGGTTACAGAAATGATGGAAAAGAAACTATGTATGACGGTAGAACGGGTAAAAAATTCGATGCACAAATTTTTATTGGAAATTGTTTCTACCAGAGGTTAGATCATTTAGTTTCCAACAAGATACATGCAAGATCCCGAGGACCCGTAACACTTTTAACAAAACAACCTACTGAAGGAAGAAGTAAAGAAGGTGGTCTAAGACTTGGTGAAATGGAAAAAGATTGTCTTATCGCACATGGTGCTGCATTAGTCCTGAAAGAAAGATTTGATTCAGACAAAGCAACAATTCCATTTTGTTCAGAATGCGGATTGGTGGCAATACATGATAGAGTTAAAAACAAAATGTATTGTCCTGTGTGCGGTGAATCAAAAATCTTGGATGTTGAAATGAGTTACGCATTCAAGCTAATGTTGGATGAGCTCAAAAGTATGCTCATCTATCCAAGAG
>CAYVFQ010000158.1:0-1933 GCA_964451045.1 uncultured archaeon | reverse complement strand
TTTTTGTCCTGTTAAGACGGTGGATTTTTCATCTACAATCCCCATCTTTTCAGCAATTGCTTTTGCTGTTACCATGTAGTCTCCTGTTATCATTACTATTCTTATTCCCGATTTTCTCGCTTGTTTAACCGCTTCAATAGCTTCAGGTCGAGGTGGATCGATCATCGCTTGATAACCAGCAAATATTAATCCCCCCTCCTCAACATCTTTGTGAGTTATCTCAACCGTAGTTGAGGGTACTTTTTTATAGGCCATTGCCAATACTCTTAGTCCTTGAGATGCAAGGAGTCTAGCTTCCTTTAAAAGATGATCACTAAAACAGGCTTCAATCTCCCCGTTAATATGGCATGCAGATTTGAACATATCAAATATTTTCTCCGGTGCTCCCTTTACGAATACAAGCTTCTCTCCTTTATGATCATGGAGGGTAGCCATATAACCCCTTTCAGACTCAAAAGGTACGGTATCTAGCAAGGAGTATTCACTAGTTATTTTTTCAAGCTCATACCCTCGTTTCATACCTGAGATGAGTAGTGCGCCTTCTGTTGGGTCACCATCGATTGTCCAAGATTCACCTTCACGATAGACTTTTGTTTCGTTGCAGAGCATACCAATCTTTAGAGTTAAATCTAGTGAAACATCGCTTCCCTTTATTTCCTTTCCTCTGGAGAGAAAATTGCCTTTAGGGTAGTATCCAATTCCTGTGACCTCGTATACACGTTCGAGGGTGTATATTTTATTTACCGTCATCTCGTTTTTTGTGAGTGTTCCTGTTTTATCCGATGCTATAATAGTCGCACTTCCAAGAGTCTCAATTGCAGGAAGCTTACGGATAATTGCTTTTTTCCTAGCCATCCGATTTACCCCAACCGCTAAGGTGATTGATACGATGGCAGGTAATCCTTCGGGAATCACACCCACTGCAAGAGCTACTGCGTGATATAAAATCTCTGTTATACTCTCTCCAATATATATTCCAAAAAGAATCATCATAGCTGAGATGAGAATGACTATTATTCCAATTTTTCTACTCAATCTCTCGATTCTTTCAAGGAGAGGAGTTTTAACATCCTCTGTTTGTTTCATCTCTGTAGAAATCTTTCCGAGTTCTGTTTGGTTACCAGTCGTGATAACCACACCACGTCCACGACCTGTTGATACTGTAGTTCCCGCAAAAACCATATTTCTCTGATCGCCTGGAAGAATATTAATCCCCACAATTTTTTCAATACACTTCTCAACTGGAACGGATTCACCTGTTAACGTAGACTCATCTATTTTCAACTCATTCACTGTAAACAGACGTAAATCCGCAGGTACTTTCATTCCTGATGACAGGATTACTATATCTCCAGGGACAATTTCACTCGAACTTATCTCCACTTCTTGGCTATTACGAAGTACACGTGACTTGGGGGTTATCATACTTGCGAGCTTTTTTATTGACTTCTCTGCCTTATACTCTTGGACAACGCCAATTATTCCATTTACAAAAACGACTGAAATAATAACCACAGCATCTATATAATCTGCTAAAAAGAGGGTAATAGCCCCTGCTGCTACTAGAATATAGATTAGTGGATTTTGAAATTGTTTTAAAAACATAAGAATGGGATGTGAACCTTTATCTTCTTCTAAACGGTTATAGCCTAATTTTTTGAGTCTCTCTTTTGCATCTGAAGTGCTTAGCCCTTCTTTGTTAGTTGATAATTTATGAAAGACATCAACATCATCAAGACTATACCATTTCTCAGAAGTCAATATCATCTTCCTACTGGTATTTTATTTCTGTTAATCGTTATATCATAAAGATTTTGTTAGTGTGCGATTAGTTAGCTTTGAAAGTAAAAATAAGATTTTTATAAAAATTTTAATTCCTTTTTAAAAACTGCTAGCTCTACCATTTATCGAAATGAATTATTTCAGTTAATGG
>CAYVFQ010000157.1:0-1934 GCA_964451045.1 uncultured archaeon | reverse complement strand
AATAGGCGCATTAAAGCCAACTGGGTATTTTCCTTAAACTTCTAGGTTTTTATATGGAGGTATTATAATGAATGGAGAAAAACCTAAAAGAGATTTTATGAAGATGATTAAAGAATCTGATATTAATATGGTTTTTGCAGAGGATGTGTTTATTGGAGGGGACGTAAGTGGAAGTAAAAAAGAACCTGTCCTTAAAACAAGTTTGATTACGCTGAACTTTTTTGAGAAGAATAGGGACAAAGTCGTTGCAAGAGTTGCGATACCAACATCAAACGCAGAAGATTTATTAAGAAATTTGACAGAGATAATAACGAAAATTAAGGAAGTTATGAAAAGTAAAGATTGGGAAGCTTTTTCTGAACAGGCTAAGAAGGGAGTGAAGTAACAGAGGAGGCAAGAGTTTGGGCTGGGACAAGGTTGCTAACACACTGTTAGAAAGCAAGGATTTTATCCTCATATGGGATTTTCTTTCCATTGGACTAATGGTTGGAGGGGTGATAGGAGTTGAGCAAGGATATGAGTTAACTAGCTACTTGCTTGCTACCGGAACCCTTATGTTTTATCTTGGAGCTTTGCCCTTTTCGATTTTGTATATGGCTGTGATAATAATGAAAAAAGCCAAGGAGTGAGGGTAAGATTATGGCTGAATCGCTAGACGAATTTTCTGATTTTGAAAAGGAAATTTTGCAACTTTTTGACAGGTCATGCGCAAGTCTTTTGTTTTTACTTGAATCAGAGAGGCATTTTAAAGCCCGAATGAACAAAGCCTTCAAGTGGGGGGCATGGATTTTCGTCTTATCTATTATAGCAACAATTCTCGCAGTAGATGTGTCCTTTCAAGGATTTTATCTTAACTCGGGCTTATATTTTAATCAAAACCTATGGAATTTGTTAGCATTTTTAGGAATTGCATTAGTTTCAGTATCGTTTGTTCTTGAACAATTAATGCATGCGAGCATAGAATCATGGTCAAAACGAGGTCGTGAAATCTATAAAGAGCATGAGGAGATGAGAGGAATGCTTCCCAAAGAAAGACAGGAAAAGATTCTAAATGCTTTTTTCAAATCATCAAAATATAAAAAACTTAAAGCCGAAATGGAAAAAAAGTAATGTTGTGCAGCAATAACAAAGACTCCAGCCATTTTGTAGGTTTTTAGCGATTAATATCCTACATAACCCTTTATACGGATTTTCTTCAAAAGGAATATTATAATGGTTTGGGGCAAGATAACGCTATTTTCGCTGCTGATTATTACTTTAGTTATGGCTGGCTGTAGCTCGTCAACATCAACTGGGCAAGTATCAATGCCTCAAGATAACACAATGTATGTGTGTGCTACTGGAGATCTTGTTTCTAATCCCGACCTTTGTCCTGGAACTAGCATAGAACCTCAACCAGAAAAAGAAAAACCTGCTGCTTCTGAATCAGAGCCTAATTTATGTGAGAGTGTAGCCTGCGACGATAAGTGTGAAGATACCTCGAGATATTATGAGGGAACCTGCAATCCTGAAAACGGGGAATGCGAGTATAGTGTTCAAGAAAATTCAACAGAATGCGGTTATGAGAAACCCGTAAAACCAGTTATTCAATTAGTAGAATTAGGGTGCATGTATGCCTATAGCTCTGATTTCTTGCTTCATATAAAAAGTGTTTCTGAAGCTCCTTTGCCTATGGGGTCAAACATAAAATTGCTCCTTGATGATGGCAAATCAACAAGATATCTTATACAAAGAGAGTATTCTGATGGTCAAAGGGTCTGGCAAGATATATCTACTCAGAGCGGATGGGATACCTTGGGTCGAAATTTTCCTCTTGAAGGAGTTAATAGAACAAATCAAAACTACGCTTTTATTTACTGCGCTCCGGAAGTGAATGTCAATGAATGTAATAAAAGCACAGGACAAATTCTTTATGAGGGGAATGCCATTGAAGA
>CAYVFQ010000156.1:0-1939 GCA_964451045.1 uncultured archaeon | reverse complement strand
GGTTTTGCGCCGATGCGACGACCCATATAGCCTTGTCCATTTTAAGTTCTTCAAATTTATAGACTGTCATCCCCAGATCGCTTGTCTGATAGAGACCTGTGCCATCAGAACGAAGAATAACTAAACCGGGCATTCCATATGGTTGGAGGTTTGCGACTATTGTACCTTCATCACTCTCAAAGGCCAGTGGCTTCCCTTTCACTTTCTTTTTCATAGCCCTCTCTACGATTTTCTTTCCTTCGTCTCTAAATTGGCTTTCATGAAGGTACATGTCGAACTTTATTCCAACTTTCTTATACGTCTTGTTAAATCCGCTTATACACCAGTTTACTATTTTGTCCCTAAGTGCTGTCATTTCCTTGTCCTTATCGACATCAATCTTTTTTAGAATCTCCCTAGCCTTCTGCTCTATTTCAGGGTTTGACTCCGCTTCATCGTGAAACTTTATGTAGTATTTCCACAGCCATTCATCCTCTTTCCCTTCTGGTTTTTTTCCATCAGCCCACAACTTTATTGCTGTAACCAGTTTCGCGACTTGCAATCCGCAGTCATTCATATAGTTCGCGCGTGTAACTTCGTTGCCCATAAATTCAAAAAGGTTTGCCAAAGCGTCACCAAGGAATGTGCCTCTCGCATGTCCTATGTGCATCGAATGGACAGGATTGGGCTGTGAGTATTCAACCATAATCTTTTGCTTTTTTGTCTTCGTTGGTTTCCCATATTCATCACTCTTCTTTATGATATCCTTAACTAGCCCTGTCGCTACTTTATCCCAATCGAAAAAGAAGTTCACATATCCGCCATGAACTTTCGCTTCTTTTATCATACCTCTAGGCAGTTCTTTATTTAGTTTTTCCAGAATGCCCTGAGCTATGGCTTGCGGATTCTTCTTCTCTTTTTTTGCTAGATGAAAGCATGGAAACGCAATGTCACCAAATTCAGGCTGTGGCGGACGTTCTAGTCTTTCCTCTGTTGCTTTTATGCCTATGCTTTTCAACAATTTGATTACTTCTTTTTCCAGTTCTTTCATATAGTCACACTATATCTTTTATTTGCTTTACAGTTTTGAAACCTGAACCTGTTAAAATACAGATTGTTTTTTCGTCTTTTTTAATCAAACGTTTTTCCTTCATTAGTTTTAATGCAGCAAATGCACTTGCCGAAGTAGGTTCTATGAATATTCCTGCTCTCATTAACTCAGATGTTGCTTTTTTGATTTCATTCTCTTCTACGCTAATTGCAAATCCGTTAGAGTCTCTTAAGGAGTTTATTGTATGTATTGTATTATAAGATTCTTCTGCTACTATTCCTTCTGCAATCGAATCGACAGGATTTTTAATGGTCTCTATGAGGGTTCCTTTTTCAAATGCCTTGGTAACTGGGTCGCCTTCCTTAACTTGGACTGAGACCATAGATGGAACTTTTTTGGAAAAGCCTAATGCCTTAAGTTCTTTAAACCCTTTCCAGATTCCTGCC
This sequence comes from uncultured archaeon, assembly GCA_964451045.1. Lineage (GTDB taxonomy): Archaea > Aenigmatarchaeota > Aenigmatarchaeia > CG10238-14 > SCSR01 > CAYNTH01. Next base: position 463 of record CAYVFQ010000156.1, on the reverse strand, counting down.
AAGTTTGTACCATCGCCTACCGGGACTATTATTTTATCGGGGATGCCAATTTGCTCAAAAATTTCATAGGCAATGTTTTTACAACCTTCGATAGCGAATGGATTCATTCCAGCATTACAATTATACCATTTATTGGTATTCATCAACTTATTCGACATAGCATATGCATCTTCGAAAGATCCATTCACGTATTGTACGTCTGCACCAAATAATTCTAGAATTGTTAATTTACCTTTGGACGTTTTCTTCGGTACGAAGACGCAACATTCCAACCCTGCTGCATAGGAATAAAGTGCAAGACTGATGGCGGCATTACCTGAAGAGGCGCAAATTACTTTCTTCTTACCCAAGGCTAAAGCTTTACCTACCATCGCAGAGGATGCTCTATCTTTGTAAGAACCAGTAGGATGTGTGGTTTCCAACTTCAAGAAGACATTATTGAGTTTAATTGTGGGTGTGTTCC
>CAYVFQ010000155.1:0-1945 GCA_964451045.1 uncultured archaeon | reverse complement strand
ATATACTCCAGAGGAAAGGCAGGGACAACATTTCAGCAGCATTATCTTGCCATCCGATGTCCCAAAAGCGCAAGCTTTATTTAAGAAGACGGTGAAAGGAAAGCCTTCTCAGAATGTTGAGTTAAATCTGGTTCACAAAAGCGGCAGAACAGTACCCGTCGAAGTTAGCGTTGTTCCCATTTTCGAAAATAACAAAGCCAGCAGCCTATTTGGCATTGCCAGGGACATCACCGAACGCAAGAAAAGCGAACTGGCACTAAAGCAGCAGGAGGAAATGCTCCGGGCTATTCTAAACGCAACCACAGAGTCCGTGTTTTTGATAGATAGTGAGAATACTATCTTGTCCCTTAACGACACGGCTGCAAAACGAATGGGAAAAGATGCATCCGAACTCATTGGTCGAAAAGCTGAGACTCTTATCGACAAAGATGTTCCACGCTCACTGGTTGACTTCAGGCTGGATAAAATCAGCCAAGTCTTCCGTACAGGTAAACCCATCGAGTTTGATGATGAACGCTGTGGCATTATTTTTCACACAGTTGCCTACCCCGTCTTTGACCAGACCGGAAAAGTAGTGAATGTTGCGATCTTTGGCCAGGATATAACCGAGCGCAAGAAAGCAGAGCAGAGTGTACGAGAATCAGAAGAAAAATTCCGGCAGGTTGTTTCAACATCAACAGATGCAATTATGCTCTTTGATGCTAAAACACAACAATTTATAGAAATTAATAAGGCCTGTGAAGACCTTTATGGATATAGCCGAGAGGAATTTCTCAACTTAAAGCTTTTAGACATTACCGTTGAGCCTGAAAAGACACACGAGTCTATTGAACAAGCACTTGTAGGAAAACTCCACAGAATCCCAGTTCGCTATCATAGAAAAAAAGATGGAACGGTGTTCCCTGTTGAGATATCAACCGGCACTTTCGAGCTTGGGGGACGAAGAGTCCTTTGTGGAGTGATAAGAGACATCTCGGAGCGCAAAAAGGCCGAGGAAAGAATAAGAACACTGATTTCCGCAATTGAGCAGTCAATCGACGGTATAGCGATAGCGGACTTAGAGCCAAGACTGCTTTATGTCAACAAAGCTTATGCTCGGATGCACGGATTTTCTCCTGAAGAAATGATTGGGATGCCGGTTGAAAAACTGCATAATGAAGAACAGAAAAAAGCATTCAAGGTTAATATAAATCAGATAAAGAACCAGGGGTTTTGGAAAGGAGAAATAGGACATATTAAAAAAGATGTGACACCGTTTCCCACGTATATGTCTGTTACTTTATTGAAAGATAGCGAAGGAAAACCCATCGGAATTTTAGCGGTTGCACGTGACATAACCGAGTTAAAGCAAAAAGAAAAAGAGTTCGATGATTACAGGCAGAAAATGGCTCGTGCCGAACAATTAGCCTCGTTGGGCACTTTAGGAGCCGGTTTGGCTCATGAGCTAACCCAGCCTCTGACAGTTATTACTTTGTTAATCGAGAATTTGCTAACAGATATGGAAAAGATCGAACATCCTGGAGCTGTTGCAGATAAGCTTCGGGATGTGCTGAATGAAGTCTCAAAAGTTACATCAATTACGAGGAAGTTCCGCAGTGCTGTCAGGAAATCCTCAGAAAGGGTCGTAAGCCAGGTGGATTTGAAGGCTGTTGCTCGGAGAACAATAGAGTTATTTGATGAAAGTGCACAGCGAGCAAAGATTGCTTTGGACATTACGGGTCTTGACAAGCTCCCAAATATATATTCGAGCGAGGAAGAAATAGAGCAGCTATTTTTTGCCTTAGTTGAAAACGCCATACATGCAGCCGACAATGAAAAGGATTGCCAGCTTATTATTAGTGGCACAGCAAAAGATAATTACATAGAGCTGCAATTTTCTGACAATTGCAGCGGTATTGCCCCGGAGAATCTGGTAGTGGGTCAGTTTGAAATTTTAATAATTTTT
>CAYVFQ010000154.1:0-1960 GCA_964451045.1 uncultured archaeon | reverse complement strand
CACACATAGTTTCAAAGTCCCCCTGACAAGAGGGATTTAGGGGGTTACTAGTTCGTAGGCAGGGCTCCCAGCCCTGTAAGAATGTCTTCGAAATATAATAAATAATCCAAATTAAAAGTTGACAGGATTGCACAAATGATTATAATGAATAATGTAAACAGGGTGCATTTTTCAAAATCGGGCTTTAGAGGTTGCGTCAGTAGCTTGCTCTTAACTTTCTGAAGTCAAAACTCAAACCTCGGTATATTTATGATGTGTTCTACCACAGTCTTACGATCAATAATTCTTGTGAAGAAACTATACAAACAATAGTTAGAGGAAAGTGAAATATTGTGAAAAATAAAAATCAACCCTTAAGACATGAAATTGTACCCAATCAGGTTTTTGTAGGTTGTCCCTGGAAAAATGTTAGGCCAAAATATGAGAAAATTGTTACGTCAATCAAGAAACGTTACCCCCTTTTTTTATAATTATCGGTCGGGATACAACACAAGATGCAGTTGACCTGTTAGGAAATATCAAGGATAAACTCTTTGAGTCAAGCTATGCTATTTTTGATGCAACGGGAGGTAATGCGAATGTATCTCTTGAATACGGACTTGCAGAAGCAAATGATATACCACGGGCATTATATATAAGTGGCCATAAAGCATCAAACACTCAATCAAAAGAGAATCCTATTATTTCAGATCTGGCTGGCAAACGGAGGAATATATACAAGAATGAATCTTCATTAACCCAATTGCTTAATTTATTCTCCAAAAACCATAATTACACAAAGCAATTCGAGAAGTTCTTAAGCAAATCATTTAGAAACTATTCTAAAGGCAAGAAAAAAAGAAGCAGAGCACTTGCTTTGAAGATAGTTCACTACTTGGATGGTGTTGGTCAGGTAAGACGCACTGATTTAGTACAAAGTCTTTTGAGTGAGTTTCAAAATCACACAGAACAAGAAATAGAACTAATGCTCAGCCAACTACAAAAGAACAACCTGATCATATGTGATCGTGGTCGTTATTCTAACGTAAGAATGAAATGAAAATGATCTTCAATAAAACACTTTTGTGGATGGTTTACATCCACCGCTGAATTTTATATTTCGATCCAATATAAGGAGTAGTAAATATGACAATAAGCGATGTCCTAATGATTTTGGCTGTCTTAATAACTCCATTTCTTGCTGTTTTTGTTCAGAAACAGATAGAACTTTGGAGAGAACAACGGTCAAGGAAACTATGGGTTTTCAAGACACTTATGAGCACACGAGGTCATGTCTTATCCATTGAGCATGTTCAAGCTCTTAATATGATTGATCTTGAATTCACCAAATCATCCGAAAAATTTGTAATTAGCGCGTGGAAAGAATACCACGATCACCTGAACTCTTATCCGAGAGATGGGGAAAACCAAAAAGAACGTACGGCAATATGGGCGCAACGCCAGGAAGAATTACTAGCTAACCTTTTAGAAAAATGGGAGCATCCCTTGGATATGAATTCGATCCTGTTCAAATTCGGAGAGGATCTTATTCACCCGAGGGACATGCAACTGTAGAATTTGAACTCCAACGTCTCCGAACAATGTTGTTGGAATGGTTAGGCGGTGATCGTAATGTCTCAGTATCTTTGGTGCCAAAGGACCAAGAAGCTGCCAGGGATGGAAAAATGTTCCTAGAGGGCATTCTTGGAGTTGTTGATGGAAAAAAACGAATTAAGATCGAAGTTTGCAAAGAGCAGAAAGCAGAACCATCCGCTGCACCGGACGCGGACAAACCGCAACGGTGAGTACGACCGTTTGTTGTTGCTTCTTATGATGTAATAATATAATTTACGATAACCTTTGGCTTTTATCCTTCTTAGAATAATATAGATAATCTGAAATTTCGATAGAATATGGATATTGCACTGTAATGGTCAAGCCCAAAATAGACTTTTTAGCGGTTCTGGATTAGAGCGATTTA
>CAYVFQ010000153.1:0-1961 GCA_964451045.1 uncultured archaeon | reverse complement strand
GAGTTACAGTACGATCAGGCAAAACGAGCATAGGGCGTACTATAGGTAAGAAACAAGTATATAACTTTTTTAAGATATGGATTTGGGAGCACTCTGGTGAAAGTCGGTGTAGCCTATATGTTAAACGTAATAGCCCACCACTAACCCATGAGCCGTATGTACATGAACGGATTATAGACACTTCAAGATTTATAGGAGAATTCACTCAGATAAAACTGAAGTTATGGAAAGCTGGGGTAATAAAATTATATCAGTTAGAAGTGGGCGAAGTCCCTAAAAAATAAGTCGATATTATTATACTTCAGAAAATCTGATGCGGTTTTTTGAAGAAATCTAAGAAAGAGGCTTTTCTGTAAGACTAACGTAGAGCTAAGATGAAGATATATAGTAGTTGGTGAAAAACAGATGGCTCGTGGTCATTGGCTCAAACACGCTCAGTTATATTTTGAAGATCCCAGAAAAGGAATAGGGCGTTTGTATAAGATAGCCATTGTTTTATTAGGTTATTTTTACTTGTACTCTCATCAAAACATTTTGTGTATAGACGTCCAATTGGTCTCAGTAGATACGCTTCTCCAGATGCCTATCATTGCGGCGTTTCTTTTGCCTACAATACACTATGTTATAGCGAGTGCGGATCCATTACAGCGTAGTCCATGGCGATTGAGATCTATCAGGTTTTTCCAAAACGAATTACCTAGCAAATATATCCTTAATAGGTGCAAGCAATGCGTAGAGAATGAATTCTCTTGCTTAAATTACATTACCCCTGAATCTGGTGCCCAAGTTCGTGTTTGGCTTGAAGTGATTTTTCATGGTCGTATTGAAAAAGAAAATCCGCAAATTATACAAGAAACATTTCGCAAGGGATATACATGCAAATTAGTATTTTACCTTTCGTGGTTCTCGATGGCGTTTGCTGTTCTCAGTATAGTCACTGTCTTTTATTACCAAGTTCACCTCTATTTCACAAGCAAGCCTTTTGAAGTGAAACCTCCGCAAGTTCTTTTTTTCTTTGGTTGCCTGACTATATCCATCATAGTGTCGTTGTTTAATAGTCCAAATGATAAAAAGCCCAGCGGTTGTTGGCATGCATGGCGGGAAATTAATAGAAGCCATGTGAGGTGGCTCAGGCATAACGAACAGTTTCTAGTTGATGAGATTTGTAAAGCCAATAACAACACGAAGGTTTTTAAAACAGCAGATCAGGCCCGGCCCAGTAGCACATAGTCATCGATAAACAATGATAGTTAGCAACCAAATGTACAAGAAAATTGATAAAGCAAAACGATTAATACAGAATGCATTGCTTGAGTGTAGTAATCCGGTAGTTGCGTGTTCCTTTGGCAAAAACTCTATGGTTGTTCTCCACTTGGTCAAACAGTTCAATCCAAGTGTACATGTCTTATTCAATGATACTCTTATGGAGTATCCTGATATATACGAATATAAAAGACAGATAACTAAAGAATGGAACTTGAAAATTGTTCAGACAAAACCTACAAGAACATTTTGGTGGATTGTTGAAAATTACGGCTTTCCGCTTTTCTCAAGGAAAGGCTACAAGGACGCATCAAAGAACTGTTGTAGATATCTCAAAGAATATCCGATCGATAGAGTTCTACGACGATACAAATTCAACCTTTACTTTACTGGTTTATCAAGACATGAATCTCGACTAAGAGAATTCTCTGCTAGAAAATATGGCAACTACTTTTATTCCAAAAGATCAAAACATTTCAAATGTCACCCTATACAAAATTGGACAAGCAGTGATGTGTGGCAATACCACGAAATTTATGACATACCTGTTAATACCTTCTATCAGAGACCTGTACCTGATGGATTTGAATTACGAACCGGTTGCTGGTGTTGTACGATTCCGATCAAGTACGGCAAGATTGAGTTTTTAAGGAATAACTACCCGAAATTGTGGGCTATACTACTTAATAAAGGGCTCG
>CAYVFQ010000152.1:0-2005 GCA_964451045.1 uncultured archaeon | reverse complement strand
CTGGGTACCTGCATCATGGTTTTATAACCGAATTCCTTCATCATTACAGGAACGATTTCATCCTTATATCTTGTTTTCAGCGTTGGTACATACATTACTTGATCTCCTCTTCTGATTTTTTAGAATAACGCACTAATTTGTTTTTACTGTTAAGTCTTCTACCGATACGGGAGGGTTTTCCTGATGTAGGATCAATGAGCATAAGGTTCGAAATCTGGATCGGTGCCTCTTTTTTCATTATACCACCCTGGGGGGCTTTTGAGTGTGGCTTGGTATGTCTTGAAACCAAGTTCACGCTTTCCACAATGGCCCGGTTCTTATTCCTGTCAACATCTAGTACCCTTCCCTTCTGGCCTTTGGATTCGCCGGTTATCACCATAACCGTATCTCCCTTCTTGATATGTAATTTCTTTTGCATTTGATTATATGTTTTTACAACACTTCAGGTGCAAGTGATACTATCTTCATGTATTTATCGCGAAGCTCTCTTGCGACAGGGCCGAAAATACGGGTCCCTCTCACTTCATTAAGGTTATTAAGCAGGACGACAGCATTATCGTCGAATCTTATATAGGAGCCATCGGAGCGACGTATCTCCTTTTTTGTTCTTACAACGACAGCTTTGCTCACTGTACCCTTTTTTGCTTCACCTGAAGGAAGTGCTGATTTCACACTCACAATGATTGTATCTCCGACAGTTGCATATCTTTTCTTACTACCGCCGAGCACTCTAATGCATAATACCTCTTTTGCTCCCGAGTTATCAGCAACTGTTAGTCTGCTTTCCTGCTGTATCATAATTACTTGGCTCTTTCGATTACTTCTACTAATCTCCAGGATTTATTTTTGCTCAGAGGCCTGGTCTCTGATATCCTTACTGTGTCTCCAACCTTGCATGTATTTTCCTCATCGTGTGCCATCAGTTTCTTTGTCCTGTTAATGAACTTGCCATAGATAGGATGTTTCACTTTCCTCTTGACGGCGACAACGATCGATTTGTCCATGCTGTTGCTTACAACAACCCCTGTACGTTCTTTTCTTAATTTCCTTTCCATTGCATTTATCGGGCTAATTAGATATTTTTTCTGATTCCCTTTTACGCAATTCTGTAAGCAGGCGTGCGATAGTAATTTTTGTCTGCTTAAGCTTCTGCGGGTTGTCAAGCGGAGTGATAGCGTGGTTCAGCTTCATGCGGACGAGCATAGTCTGTTCCGTATCGATGCGCTCGATAAGATCAGGTGTGGTCAGTTCCCTTATTTCTGAAGTTTTCATCTGTATATATATTATTACTCTGTGTAATCGCGTCTGAAAATAAACTTCGTTGGTATGGGCAGCTTCTGTGCTCCCAGGCGAAGTGCTTCTTTGGCAACATCAAACGGGACGCCTTCAGCCTCCATCAATATCCTGCCCGGTGTGACCGGTACAACAAATCCCTCAGGGGCTCCTTTGCCCTTTCCCATACGTACCTCAGCCGGTTTCTTTGTTATAGGCTTATCGGGGAAAATTCTTATCCAGAGTTGTCCCTCACGTTTCATGTGACGTGTCACTGCCTGGCGAGCTGCTTCAATCTGTCTTCCTGTGATCCAGCTTTGTTCCAGAGCCTTTATGCCAAACGACCCGAATGCCAGCTGATTGCCTCTCTGTGCATTGCCTTTCATTTTACCCTTTTGAGCTCTTCTGTATTTGGACCTTTTTGGTTGTAACATTGCCTTACGTTGTAATATTATTCAATTCCGGTTCTTTACTTCTTTGCCTTTCTTTTGAGGCTTTTGCCTTTCACATTCCTGGCCCCTATATTGGGACTTAGATCTCTCTTGCCATAAACCTCTCCAATGCATATCCATACTTTTATTCCTATAAGGCCGACCTTTGTATGTGCCTCTCCCAAAGCATAATTGATATCAGCACGGAAAGTATGAAGCGGGATCCGGCCCTCTTTATATGTTTCTGTTCTTGCCATTTCAGCACCACCAAGTCTGCCTGAAACCAGTACTTTTATCCCTTC
>CAYVFQ010000151.1:0-2012 GCA_964451045.1 uncultured archaeon | reverse complement strand
GTCTCATCTTCGTCGTATCCCAGTATATCGGCAAGCTCCTTGCAGGTCGCCGGTATGTACAGCTCGAGGCATATTTCCGCCTCTTCAGGGGTAAACATTTCCTCAAGAATGTTGAGGAAACGCCGGGACACCGGCGCACCCAATTTCTCGGCTAATTCAGTGTAAATATCTTTTTCTGTCATTTTTCTCCTTCTCTTTTCCAGTCTATTCTGTGCTGCCTGATATGAGCAGACTATTACTCATTCGTGTGTTACATTACTATACTCAGCTTACGGAAGTCAAAGACCAATAATTCATTGGTCCACTAGAAGTCCAGGTCTGGAAAATAGTGCGTACCTTTCATAGTTAATATTCCGATGCTCAGGTATTCCATCTCTATGTTATCAATATATAGTTCACGTCTACCGATTATTTCTATCTTCTTTTCTGTACAATCAGGACAGTGAAAATCAAGTCTTTCTGAGGTAAAAATGGATTAATATTTCGTATAGAGCTTGCTTTCGCGGGGAATAGCCGGCCAAGTTTCACACACATAATTTAGGCATGAGAATGTTGGGGAAAGGACCCTCTTTAGGGTTCATTCTTGTTTCTGGTGGAGACGGGGGAGGCTCGAACTACACCTGAAACAATTATGTGCTTTGTTTGACCTATAAAAAATTCTCTTGAGTACTAATATTAACCACGAGACGAAGTGTACTACATACCACTTCTGATTATTTTATTATGTATAAGTTAACAGGTATATTTGGAGCATTTATGGTTTTTTATGCGCAGGAATATCACCCTAAATCTTAATCAAAGATAATATTCATTCGCCTCGACATGCTAGAAAACTCAGAAATGAATTTACTGGCTATAGCATCAGCACCCTTTTAAGGGTAATCGAGTTACAGGTTTATTTAGATATATATATAAATGTGACGTATTTATTTATCAGATCGAACGTACGGCTGTTATTAGTGTTTCTAAATCACCAGGATGACCGCGTATTCTTTCTTTTTGTATAGCATCGCGAAGCTCTATCACTTTTCGGATCTTTCCAGCATCGCAATCAGCGGGAAAACTCTCATTATATAAAAGAGAAGGCCCTTTCACGTTTAGAAAGATTTGGCGCATAGCATCAAAGACTTCTTTGGATTTCATCGTAGAATGTGACCAAGAACCCCCTATTCCTTTGAGTGAATATTTCCTGCGCATGTCCGGACTGGCGACCGGGCTTAACGGTGAGACCAAGAATTTAAACAAATAGTATCGATGAAATGCTCGAGCGCTATCGCCAGAGGGGAAGGAGGAAATGAGAGATGCCGTATTCTCTAATGATTTTGAGCATTCACCCGGGAAGCCCACAACAAAAAAACATCGAGTTCTAATACCCTCCGTATCCAGACAATGGATAGCATTTATTACTTGTTCTGGATCAATTCCTTTGTTCATATTCATTAATACCTGAGGATCTCCCGACTCCACGCCTATCATTATTTCTTTACAGCCCGAATTTTTTAGCAGGGAGGTCGTTTCTACATCAACGGTATCGGCTCGTAAAAAAGAGCGCCAGGATAAATTCAAGTTTTCGGCAATGATGGCTTTTGTGAATTCAACAAGATGTTTTTTTGAATATGCGATGTTATCATCGACGAAGTGAACATTCCTGTACCCCGTTTGTGTTAATTTTTTCAACTCCGCAATGAGGCTATTTGTCGATCGTACCCGCAATTTCTGCAATCCTTGAAAGTCACAAAAAGCGCACTTGTACGGGCAACCTGTTCCTCGTCGTACAGGTGCTTCTTCCCCATGAAGACTTGAAACATAGTCTTTCCAATCTATTATTTGGGAATTAAGATCCGCATCATTTTCTGCATATTCCGTAAAGTAGTAGTCATTATTTTCAGGAATCGCTAGGTTGGGAATTTCACGTATGTCTTTACCAGCCTTATAGGCCTCGATAATGGCCTTTATGGTGATTTCTCCCGCATCGTCGAGAGCAATACCGTCAATACAGCTATCAGCGTTCC
>CAYVFQ010000150.1:0-2012 GCA_964451045.1 uncultured archaeon | reverse complement strand
CGCTTTCAGCTGAATGTATCTCAGAAGCATCATGTGCTGCGTCTCAACATAGTAATGTATAGGCTCGAATGTCAAGTCTTCCTACTCAGTTCCATCTGGCAATCGTATTATAATTCTTGTAATGTCAGTGTCAAAACACTTGAAATAAGGTTCTTCACCGTCTCCCCATCCACCTATAAAGCCATTTCTCATTTCCAGAAGTTCTTTAAGGCTGAAATTCACCGGAAATCCGAATTTCTCTGTATAATAATCTTCTATATAATAGTAAAGTGCCCATACCCACTTGTCAAAGGGTTCGATTCCTGTTGGCGAAAGTTTTAGTTCGGTCAGTTTTTCCCTCTTCAGGTATTCCATATTTTCTTTGAGAATTTTTTTGAAGCTCGGGCAGAAATCCATTTTCAATATGTTCTCTTTTCCTCCAGGAGCTTCGTATGTAACCCTAGCGGGTTCATCCCTCGGCATTGATTTGAATGCCCAAATCGTGCTGAAATCAAAGGAAGATGCTTGTGCGCCAGGGCTTACCCAAGAAAGCCCTCTTAAACCAGATCTAGGTCCTGCTTCTCTTGTGGTTTCATGTATTGACATGTATCTCTCAACATAGGGTTTCAGCATCCTCTTGTATTCGTCTATGGAAAATTTCCGAGCTTTCACAAGGCCTACCAGTCTCTCGTATCGTTCTCTGACAATTTTCTCAAAACTTTCCCTCCATTCCATGTAAAGTTTGTTCTTGGTCGCCAGTACGACACCTTCTGCTTCGGAAATTTTATACTCGTCAGAAATCTTTTTCGGGTCAGTGTCTTTGTCTTCAAGTTGCATGAAATCGGCTATTATTGTCGGCCACCTTGGCGCAATCAGCTTCATAGCAACGCCTTCGCCTGTATGCACGTCTACCTGGTCAATAAATATTGATTTCAATGTCTGTTCGGTTTTTTGAAGCATCTCTTTGTCATCATTAGTTATCGCCTGATCTCTGTCTGCGAAATAACCAACGAAATCTTTGTACTTACGTACGTCATGGAACAAAAGCTCGAAATCTGTTATTGCCGATGAAATCCCGGCAAGACTTTCCTTTATCTGACGTTCAAGTGCCTGCTTTTGTTGTATTGTTATCTGGTAGTATTTCACGTCCATTGGCGATACTTCCATGTGATCATCGACTTTGACGACTTTATACCCTGCCTTTCCGAACCAAAACAAAAGACTGAATATAGTTGCACTGCATTTTCCCGGGAATGAAGTGAAGTTTATATCGTTCATACTGGCGCTCAAAGGAGATATGTGGTAAAGTTCGCCTTCTATCACAAACCCCGTCTTCGGTGTCGGTGAAAAACTTGCCGTGTTACCGTCTTGAACTTCTTTTACTTTCCAAAAGCCATCTACTGCACTCCCCATGTCCATCACAACATTGCTTTGCCCGAATTAAATCTACAATTTAATCATAACTACGCCTACGATTATCAATATCAGTCCAAGCACACGCGCCATATTTGTATAAGGCACTATCTGAACCCTGTCGCCTGGCCCAAAAAGGAAAAGGAACAGGCCTACAAGCATCAAAGCTGCCCCGATTATTGATGTAAGCATATCAATCTATATTATATTAATAGCTGTTTTAATAAAAATTGTAATATAGCGCTTTCAGAACAGTGATTTTATGCCCATATTCGCCAGATCTAAGCTCGTAATGGAGGATCGTTGCCTCACATATCGTCCTAAAATAGAGTTCAGCTATAGTGGACCGAATCCGGACAAGGCTTATCCTAAGTTAATAGACATTCTTACGAGGAGCTTGGGTGTTCCAAGAGAGAACGTACAGGAAAAAAGCTTCAAATGGGACCGTTCAAAACCAGAAGAGAAATTCAGCGCATCATTTGAAATTATAAAAGATGTGGACAAATTCAGCTATATATACATGTCAATAGGAATGAAAGGCAAGGTAAAGCCAAGCAAGGAATTCGGAAAGGAAGGATCAGTGAGTTTCAGCATAGAAGGAATGCTAAGAACGGAATACC
>CAYVFQ010000149.1:0-2084 GCA_964451045.1 uncultured archaeon | reverse complement strand
ACATAGGCTATTGGACTACCGCCACCAAATTCATTTGTGTATAAAAACCTGAGAATCAAAGCTTTCAAATCATATAAAGCTCTTATCCCAGTTATTTCATGCCAGGAAGGTGTATTGGTAATTTGCTCAAAAAGATCGTGAGTCATTGGAAGACATAAACGATAATGACTAAGTACAGGATTTTGTGCAAAGCGGCGGTTACTTTCAATAAATTGATTGCAACACCAAGCAAACAACAGCCTGGCATTCTCTCGTTGTGATTGGACATCATCAACAGGTTGTATTCCAATCCCCGTAAATAAACACAAATCAAATGGCGTTGCTTGAAACATTAGGGATGTGACTCCTTGTGAGTTTTGTCCTTCCTCTTTACAAATCCTTCTTTAAGTATTTGTTCATAAGTGCCTACTGTATCTGGTAAAAAGTTTGGGGGATAGTTCTGTATTACGCCATAACCATCAATTACTACTTCTTCAATGTGGGAGCTATTATGTTCATCATCAGGCGGATGTACAAATAGGACTTTGGAATTTCTTTCAAGCTGAAAATCTCTATCCTTGGCTATCTCCAAGCACAGACGGTCAACCATATAGCTGCTATGGGTTTCAACTAGAACTCGACGACCAGAACGCGCCAGGCCGATAAAGAATTCAACCAAGCGTGATTGCACTTCTGGATGAAGATGGATCTCAGGCTGCTCAAAAATAACCATTGAACTCGGAGGAGTGATCAGACCTTGAAGGATAATCGGGAGAATTTGGTTATAACCTAAACCGACAGATGCTAGTTGTACATCAATAGGAGATGTTCCAAGCGTCCTCACAATAACCTCGAAAATTTCCTCTCGATCGCCAACGGGTTTAACTTCAATTTCCTGTGGCATTTCCAGGACGTTATTTAGCACTCTCATCAACATGCTATTTAGAAAATCATCTTCCAGACCCATCCTCGAAAAATATTTCACTCTTTCGTCTTTCAGGTGCCAGAGAATTGAGGGAAAATTGCTGCCATCTGGCAACAACCGTTCTTCACCAAGTTGTCCCGCTGGATAAATACGGGATGGCGGTTTACGAAATGAGTTCAAATAATATAAATTTGTCGATAGATCTTCACGGATTTCTGAAAACAGAGTCTTATAAAAGTTTGGAAAAGTATTAGGAATATCGTAAAGGGAAGGTTGTTCGCGATACTTAATCAGAAAAGCATCAGGTAGAAAATTGGATAATCCATCGAGCCTTAATCGAGAAAAATCTAGATTAGCTAGGCTGGGGTGTATTAACTCCCTAATTGGTTCTACCTGATAGGAACCTTCTGGAGATGGTCGGATTGAAAGCCCAAGAATATCTTCTTCATCGAGCTTCAGCAGAGATTGAAATTCAGCTACCCGTACTGCCTTTTGGCCACGTGATCCAAATGGCCCCCACGAGAATTTTATCGATATTTGGTTATTCATGGGCCGTAGATCCATGTTGGTTGGTGGATTTGGAAGTATCGATTTTAGATCATCAAACAACTGGGGGTTGTTGTCAGAGCGATATTCAAAGAATACATCCAAGCTAAAACTAGCTTCTTCTTCGGGGGGTTGACCAAATACAAACTCATCCAATCGTTCCCCCAGACTTTGTTGTATTAAATTTCCCCTACTTAGATTAAGCGTCATTGAAGACCCAGACTCAAGGGTCTGCTTGAGGAGGAGCAATGCCTGAATAATGGAGCTCTTCCCAGCGCTATTTACTCCAGCTAGAAAGGTCAGTGGCGCAAGTTGAATCAGCCCCGTGTCCTTGAAGGACTTAAAATTTTCTAACCGCATTTGAACAATCATGAGCAGCTCCTCACATAATATAACGACAAGAAAATATAGATCTTGTAAACCGATTTTGTCACAGCATCTTTAACTGCTCTCAACACTCATCATCCTGTTCACTCTCGAATTCTTCTAGCTCATCTGTAAACGGTTGTACATTGCCACCGCAAGCCATTACAACCATCTGACGAAGTTTTTCTCGACGATCTGTTAAGAAAGCAGGCCAATCATCTTTGCTCATAATTGAAGGGTCAACTAAATGGCTATCGAGGATTTGATC
>CAYVFQ010000148.1:0-2090 GCA_964451045.1 uncultured archaeon | reverse complement strand
TTAGCTTTGTTTCCTCCGGTTGATGTTTTCCTGTCCCACAACTCTCCAAGAAGAATTCACGATAAAGAGGATGAGGTACACTATGGTTTTGATGGTCTTAACTCATACATCTTGAGAGCTAAACCGAAAATCTTGATCCATGGACATCAGCATGTCAATAAAGAATCACAACTTGAAGGCACCAAAATCATCGGTGTGTTAAGATACAAAGTAATAGAAATCTAATGGAGAAACCTCTGAAAACTAAAAGTAAGTTAGATAAATTCCCTTGGATATCAAATGAGAAGAATCTAATTTCCCCTTGTGGAAATTACTGCGGAGCATGCGATATGTATCGATGTGCTGCCAATAAAGACAAGGCAGGACAAGAGCGACTTGCCGAATACTTTAGAAAGCATCATGACCCAGATACTAAAGCAGACTGGATGGTTTGTGTACCATGCAGAGAGAATCTAAGAAAATGCTGGAGCCCAGGCTGTAAGATTTTTGAGTGCTGTGTTAACCAGAAACACTTTGATTTTTGCTATGAATGTGAAAATTTTCCCTGTGAGTTGCTCAAGCCCTTCAAAGGCTGTCCACCTGCTCACAATTTGAAAATATATAATCTTCTTCGTATCAAAAAATTCGGATGGAAAAAGTGGTTAGAGAAAGCAAGATCTGACTCAAGAGAGTTACACTCTAGATATTAAAAGTTCACCTTGGTAAAGTTTCACCATTCTCTTTCTTTAACTGCCTTGTCCTCTAACCATTTGTCTATTTTCCTTAAGTCAAACCTCACTAATCTTCCTAGCTTTATATAAGGTATTCGTTTTTGACTCACCCAAGAATAGAGAGTACTCACCCGAATACCTAAATATTCAGCCATTTCAGTTATGCCTATAAGTTTGTTTTCTACCATTGTTATTACTGGGGATTATTCTATCTTCTTTGAGATGATTATCAAAATGGCAAAAACTCACACAGAAAGAATTTTTCTGATTGAGTATTCAATCTGCCGGGAAGGAACAGCACCTATTGTGCCAATACACATCTAAAATTTTGGTGTCCAAATAGTGTCCATAACAGGTCAAAACCGGCACTAATTGATACTAACCGATACAAATAAAAAAGAGGGCAAGTCCTATATATGCAACTCAAATCTGCTTCTCTGACTGTTGTTTCGGCTTTAGTTTAAAAGTCAAAAGTGATAGGATTATTTTGCAACAGAGGGCTTTCTTCTCTGAATTATATTCACCTGCTATTCGCGAGATTTTTCTTTGCCTTTTTTAATTTTTGCAAAAAATCGTCCTTTTTAAATGCTTTGTTCCATTCTCTTATGGTCATCCAGCCTGCAAAACGAATAAGATACATACGCCATAATCTATACCACTGCTTCCACCCATATTTAATATTATAAAGGAAGAATAAAAGATAAGGAAAAGAAAATAGATTAAGGCTTACCATAAACACATATCTAAACTGATAAACTTTCCCCATAATCTTCATTGTAGAAGCCTGCATCTGTTCTGGTGTCATGGGCTCATCAGGCTCAAAAAGTAGAAAGTTGCCGTCATAATACTCCCATCCTATATCCTGACGCGGATAAATCCTATTCTCTTGTTCAAGTCTCTTTCTTAACTCTGTCCCCGGTAATGGGATAGGTAGCATGACCTGAATAGTATCAATGTGAGTTCTTCTTATAAATTCCTTAAACCGCTTTACTCGTTCTCTTGCCGACATTTTGAAATTTACATCTTTTCTCATCGGATAACCAAAAATAAACATACCATGTACTAAAAACCCAAATTTACGGAATATTTTTGTGAGTGCTAACATATTTTCAGGCTTCAAGTGTTTATTCATCGCTTTTAGTTCTTCCTCAATTGGAGATTCAAACCCAATTGCTATAAAATTAATACCCGCCTGCCTCATTGCAGACAATAGTTTAGGGTCTTTTGCTTTATCCAATCTTATTTGAACGCCCAGGTCCAATCTACGGCCAAGAGCTTTTTGATAATCTCTTAACATGTTACAAAATCTTATGGTTTCTTCCCGCTGTTGACCGAAGAGGTCATCAACTACAAAAAACTTTCTGGCGTCTTTTGTTTCCA
>CAYVFQ010000147.1:0-2091 GCA_964451045.1 uncultured archaeon | reverse complement strand
AGTTCGTTAGAAAGGGTATCAGGCTTGCGCCCGAAGCATCGGGAATGACCTGCAATCTGACCCTGTTGGCTACTTTTCCCCTGACCTCTACCGCTCCGGCTACGATTACTTTTCCCAGGGCACCCCTACCAACTCTACCTGGACGTTCACCCCCTATATAAGTCTCGTCAACTTCCACCTGGCCATACAGCTTGTCCCTGCCAGGGCGTACCATGGCCGCTCGCAGCTTGTGAAGCATGGTGAAAGCCGTCTCGTAGTTATGCAGTCCTACCTGGCGCTGGAACTGGAGAGCCGACATACCGGGCGTATGAGTAGTGACCAGATAGGCAGCCTGGAACCAGAGCGTTAACGGCTGTTTGGAGCGATGCATTACCGTACCGGCGGTCGGGGATACTTGATAACCGCAGGCTTTACACTGAAGAAGTCCTCGGGTTTCTTTCCACCAGTATTCCTGTCCGCCGCAACGAGGGCATATAAAACCTTCAGGCCAGCGTGATTGTATCAGAAAGCGCATACAAGCATTCTCATCAGGGAACCATTGGTTGAACTCAAATATCGTCTTGGGAAAATCAGGACGTGGCATTCTTATCTCCCTTCTCTTTGTCTTTTAATATCCTCTATCTCTTTGTTTCTGTCTTCAGCATTGATACCTTTGCCAACTTCAGATGCTTTCAATTTCCGAAAGGCATCCATTTGCTCATTAAACAAAGCCTCTTCTCTCTGTATTCTATCTTTTCGTTCTTTATCTTCTTCCTTCCATCTTCTTTTGTCTTGTATAGCTAGAATTCCAGCGAGATAAAGAGCAATGCTAAAGAATATTAGTCCCATGGCTATAAACACCCAAAATAGGAATGAAGATGATTTCTCTGATGTAATATTAGCAATAGCCAATCCCATGAAAGCTGTGCCCAGAGCAGTGCTCACAATTATGAATCTGTCCATGTGCTCCTTTACAAAGGTGCGCAGTTTGGTTAACATGTTACTGCACCCCCTTGTTGGGAGTCAACCCGATAGGCATATTTTATATATTGGCCTCGAAATATCTGGGCTTTCGTTCCCGCAAAGTACGAACTTACTTTATACGAAATTTCCCTTATATGGTTCATGCTTTTTCAATATCAACAAAAAAGCTAATCCCAAGTTAAAATATAAAAGGAATCAGCTTTTTTGTAGTCTTCTTGTAGTGCTGGTAAGCATCCTGGAAGGTTTCTGCCAACAGCTTTTCTTCCATTCTGATCCTGTTAAGGACGAGCGGAATGAGCAAGAACGAAACGAGAAAGCCATACAAACTTGAGGCGTACAGGGGCAATCCTGTAGTGACCATTAGTAATCCCAGATACATGGGATTACGGGAGAAACGATAGATGCCGTGGGTAACAAGCTCATGGTTTTCCCTTATCAACACCGTACCAGAGTAATTCCGCCAGAGTGTTATCTGGCCAATGCACATTATTGTGAGTCCTAAAATAAAAAGGAGCAGCCCGATAGCGCTAATCGCCCCTAGCTGTAATAGATTCTGCGGATGAAGGATGATGTCCCAGATAATTCCCCAGATCCCTGACAGTCCGTCACCGCAGAGGTTGAGCTCAATGACAAAAACTGTCAACCCGGGGAGGGCAAAGAAAATTATGTCCTCCTTTATAGAGCTTCGTACAATGCCAAGCTTGGAGCGAAATCTGTTAAGTATTGTCATTACTTCAAATCATTGAGTGCTTTATAGCGTTAGGGTAGCGCATGTCGCTCGCAGATTCAAGTGAAGAGATGCATGCGCAACGGGCATTTCATTGGAAGCGTTGGGGATAGCTGTTGGAACGTAAAGAAGTGGAGCCGGGGGGGTTCGAACCCCCTACCTCCTGCGTGCAAAGCAGGCGTTCTCCCAACTGAACTACGGCCCCGGACATCAAAATTATAGCACAGTTCCGGTATCCGGTTCTAAACTACCTACCCCCAAACAACGACAAAATCGCATTTTCATTTTCGCTCCTTTCCCTTATACTTTAAACGGGATTCGTTAATTGTTTAATCCTTGATAATAGTTAACATAAAACAAAAAACAAATAAAAAAACAAATACCTGAAAATTGAAGCTGAC
>CAYVFQ010000146.1:0-2098 GCA_964451045.1 uncultured archaeon | reverse complement strand
AAGCAGGAACATGGTGTTATCGGATGTCAATGCCTTCCTCGAATAAACTAACGTAATCCGTTGGAATTCAATAATACCTACTTCTTTTGCTAATCCAGTTTTTCCTCGATCACAGTTAGATCGGTTCTCCATCAGAGTTAATCGGAATGACCGATTCGCTGGGTTGCAATGGCATTGCAAGTGGTACGTGATCGTTTTGGAAGACCTCTTCCAAGAACGCCGCCGCGGCTTCAGTTACAACAGCGTGAACAGAAACCGCATGATTATCGCCGTAGTGAAGCGGCACGTCAGAAAATGACATATGTTGTGCACCTTTCACCCGATAAAAGTAAGTGTTACTAAAGGTAGTGGACGCATAACGTTGACCATCGATATAGTCGCGCACAATTTTCTCGTTCATGTCTGAAGCCATCGCATCATATGTCGATGCTTCTTGCCGCAAAAGCAAAATCGGAACCGAAGAAGCGATACCGTCCCGATGAATGAGGTGAAAACTAGGATCGAGGAGGATAGCAGCCTTGATGCGTTTTTCAACCTTGGATACCTCGAAGACAGTAGCGCCGCCCAGCGAATGTCCAACTGCGGCAACTCTACCTAGATCGAATAGTCCTGCCAATTCTGGATCGGACAGGTTTAAAAATTCGAGATAATCCAAAACCGAGGTAATTGATCTGGAACGGCTAACTAAGAGAACATGCCAACCTCTATAATCAGTGCTCTTAAGCTCGGTTAATGTTTTGTCTTGCTTAATAAAGGTAGCATCAGGATAAACGGTAAATACAGATTCGTTCGGTACACTAACTGTGACGACAATGTATCCATTCGGCACAAGACTTGAGATGATCCCAAGATACATATCGCGCTCAACACCGAACCCTGGTGACCATAGAACTACTGGCCATGCTCCGCCCCTTGCGGATTCCGCAAAGCCTTTCGTTAAGTCATCGATATCGTTCAGTTTTCTGAGATCTACGCCCATCTCTCTTAAAACAGCAGCGGCCTCTGCCTGACAAGGTGCGTATAGGTCTAATCCTCTAAGAGGATTGCCTTCGGCTGAAGGGTAAAAAATGCTAATAGCGAGTCGTGGGTCTTCTTGTTCCAAAACCCGTATTGTTCTCCCGATCATTCTTATCGCTCCATTCGTGAACCAGCTAGTTGAATGATGTGTATTTAGAAGTTGCATTGATTTCCGATAACGTTTTGTGTTCCTGACGTCGATTTCACTTAGATATGCCTATCTTAGTGAAATCGATGTGTCTGCTGATTCCGCTTCTTCGAAATCCATCTGCAGACCGAGGGGCGAATGCCCCGAAGCAGGAACATGGTGTTAGCTGATGTTGCTGCCTTCTCCGATTTCGCTACATTAAATTATCACTTCTTCTTTCCGTAAATATATCTTAGTTTATAAATTCTATTCTCGTTATTCGAGTATTCAAATTTTTCTTCTACTTCTCCTGTTTCTATTATTTCAGTTTCTTTGAAATGATCTATTAAATCATCTTCATCAAAAAAGTGTGATATCTTTCCCTTCTTATATTGAAAAGTATTTTCTTCTATTTCATTACCTTTACCATAAGATTCATCCTTATTTGAAAAACATGTAAAATAATATATACCGCCAGTGTCTAGTTGTTGGATGCATATTTCGATCAGTCTCATTCTTTCTGACTTGGTGAATAAATGAATTAAGTCGTAACAATAAATTGCATCATATATTTTATTGTTGAATGATATTTCAAAAATTGATCCTTCAATAAAACAAGTTCTATTGTCCCATTGTTGTGCAAGTAAAATCGCTTCAGGTGAGATTTCGATTGCATCAATTTGAAATTTATCTGAGAGAATTTTTGTATTTCTTCCGTACCCTGCTCCAGGTACCAATATTGTTTTCACATTATTCAACACAAATAATTTCTTTGCCTCAAATACCGTTTTACTAGGTTGTTCTCCCCAAATATAACCATCATTAATAAATCTATTGTTCCAATAGTCCTTCATTGAATTACCTCTTTAATATATATTTTATCAAGCAGCAATTTCAGCTAACGTTTGGTGTTCCTGACGTCGATTTTCCTTAGATATGCCTATCTTAGGAAAA
>CAYVFQ010000145.1:0-2099 GCA_964451045.1 uncultured archaeon | reverse complement strand
TGACAAAACGTTCCTGATTCGCTTGGTGAACATATTCCTTTAAGGGAAGCATGCCCAATTCCGTACGTCGTTCATCTACATGACTTTCGTCTTCTATAGGATTGAGGACGAGCGTTCCGCCCACGATTTCCATTTGCGTGCCGTAAACCTGGGGTCTGCCCTCATCGACTCTGATTCGGTCGACTAATAATGCATAATCCTGCCCGGACAATTCCCCAGATTTAACAGCCTGCTTGATCGATGGCAGCATTTCCTTTTGGAAGTTGTGGTCAGCGTGTTGTACGATGAGAAAAGCCGCTTCAACACCGTCCTTCCCCACATCCTCGATGTTTGGCCATCCGTGCTTCATGATGATTTGCTTTAATCTTGCTGTATTCAGGCTATCTATGAACATCAGTTTCGCCACCAAAGAGTCATCGGGCTGTTCAATACCTTTCTCTATCAGAGACTGACGTACCGCCTGATCCGAAGCAGCCATATCAAGCAATTCCTGGTGCAGCCGCGAATTTTTAACATCCTGGAAATTTGATGATCTCACCTCACCGGTTAAATCTAAATAAAAGAGAAGGATAATCAATCCGATGCAATAAACGATGCATACTGTTTTCGTACGATCCATGCCAGATTTCCTCTAAAAAAAGAATCTTAATTCGAGTCATTATCGGAAATCACCTGGTCTTCGTCACAATAACTCGGTGAACACATCACCAGCATGACCAGATCGTTGTCTCCCGTATTCTTCACTTTGTGTGCCATTCCCGGAAAGACAGCCACTGCATCCCCTTTTCCAACCGAACCTGATTCACCCTCAACGGTCATTAAGCCCTCGCCTTCTAATATGTAAAATAGCTCCTCCGATCTGATATGATAATGTTCCAAAACAGAATCGCCGGGTTTAATGGTTACCTCGGCCACACTTTGGTTCTTCATACCTGTATTTCTTGGAGATGCTATTTCCTTAACAAGAGCCTTGTCCTGACCAATGAAGCTGGCCCGATCGCTTTTACGAATGATTTCCATTGTCATACCTTTAGTCCTTGTGATACCATTTTTTGTTATTCAAACACCCCCGGTTCAGCGAAAGACATCCCAACTCTAAAGGATTCGACGGACTGCCGGAATCTTTCGAATCAGATGACTCGCACCCCAACTCAACATCAGGCCACCTGTAAACGTAATACTGAATTTTATCGAAGCAGGCCAAGATGCCGAAAGAAGAGCGAACTGAATCCATGTAATAAACACGTAATGGATGATATAGATGCCAAATGCGTTTGCGCTAAGACTATCAAAGATGGGATTTTGTTTGCGGACGTGTTTTCGAAAGGCTCCGAAAAAACCAAGTACTGTGCCAGCGCAGCAAATGGCAAAGGCGACACCAAGCATCACTTTTGAGACAATCTGAATGGATTGCTTTACTTCCCTTACCAATAACCACACATAGAAAAAGAACGAGACGATACCCAATATCAACCACACCCCCCAATGTTTGGGCCATTCAATCCTCCGCCATTGTTGGCCTGCGCCAAATACCATTCCCAATAGGAAGTAAGCAAAGTATAATACAATACGGGAAGCTTGTACGTCGAAGGGTCCTCCTAAAGACACCCAACTGTTGGGAGATAGAAACAAGCTTAAAGGTAGATATGCAACAATCGTCATTGCGAAGACAACAAGAATATTGGGCTGTAGTCGAGGTTTTGCCAGTACATCGGGTACAATCCGATAGACGAGCGCTGCAATACCGCTAAACGCCAGTAGTACCCATAAGAACCAAACAGGTCCGGAAGACCACCCGTCGGACGTGAAGAACGTAATCCAATAGGGTGTATGCATCTCAGGATTTGCTAACAAACGCGACGGATAATACGCCAATGGAATGATGGAAAGCGAAGCGACGACGAAAGGAATGCCCAGTCTTTTCAATCGCACAACCAAGAAGCCTCTGCTTCCCTTGCGTTCAAGACTCGAAACTGTGAAAAGCCCGGCAATGAAAAATAGCAGCGCCATAAAAAAAACATCGTTGAATGTAACTATCGGGTCAAGGAGAGACCAGCGGTTGGCGTCCACGACTGGCGCTGTCGAATCGACATATCGGG
>CAYVFQ010000144.1:0-2144 GCA_964451045.1 uncultured archaeon | reverse complement strand
CCTTTACACTTGGAAGAGAAAGACTCTAGTAAAGTTGAGATTTTAGGGAATGTTATTAGAAGTAGTGCGGGTCGTTTCCGACCTGCACTAGCCCAGGATGTGGCTCCCAAACTGCAAGTTGGAGGCTGGCAATTTGAGGTTCCCGGGCCATGGGATAGTTATAGGTCTATTTTTAAGGTGGTTTGGATAATTTTTAAGACCAAAAATTAATGGTAAATTGTGTGGTTTTTGATGGAGCAAGAAGAATTTCATAGGAGATGTGGAGAAATACTTAGAAAGACGCTCAATGTTGAATGTCATCTCGAATCCATAATCTCTGACTATTTTTGCTATCCTTGGCACTATAACGGGCATCTTTTTCGTGAGTCTATAATGAGCAAAGTAGGGTTTGAAAGGAAAATTGAGATACTCCAGGATATATGCAAAAACGAAGGAGTCAAATTCAAACCCGAACTAAGAAAAGTTATAAGGTTCGTTAAGAACGTAAGAAATCAGGTTGCACATATTGAGGCAAATGCAGTCGATAATGGACTAGGAATTGAACTTCGACAATTCAGAAAGGGAAAAGAAAAAAAATTAGAGATTACCGAAGAATTAATGCATGAATTTGAAGAAAACCAATCTTTCACATACAACGGTTTATCCGAACTCCACTTAGAGCTATTCAATCAATATGGGAAAAGAGTTAATGAGTTACTACAATAAACGTGACAGAAATGGGAGTAACTTCTTCACATCTTCTGAAACTATTTCGCATCTCAGTAATGTAGGTAGTAAAAGTTGCCATCTCACGCCTCTCTTATAACATATGTTATATCTTAGGAGCTTTAAAAAACCCTGAAAACGAATTTTTATTGTGAAAAACAACGGAGGCGATATAAATGGCTGAAATATCTCAAAAGGAAACTATGACTCTTGCGATTGCAATAGCAATAGGGGCCATTATGGGTCCATTTGTAAATCAAGTGTTTTTCGGCACAGTAACTTATTTCTCCGGAGGATCGTGGCAAAATACTTTGGGCATAATTTTAGGATTACTTTTCGGCATAGGTTTTGCGATAGCTTTTGTTTATGTGCCTTTGAGGATTTGTTTCTGGGCGTTATTGAGATCACCAAAAAAAGAATAGAGGTAGGTATCCTATAGCATCCAGAAAGATGCAGGACAACATCATTCTATTCGAACCTTTCCATACACTCCAACTAAAACCTTAGCGTCGCCGATGATTTCTTTCCACCTCTCTCTGATTTCTGGATCTGTTCTACCTCGTTGAACGTATCCCCTCTCGTGGGCAATTTTGTTCCTCTCCTCTATTAGGGGTTGTAATTTATTGAGTTCGTCTTCGTTGAACAATTCGAGTCGGACGCACCAGTCTTTTAACCTGCCAAGGGCCCAATTTTCGATTTTTTCTCTAACTTCCCCCCTCGCTTTGCCCGATTTGTTCAAGCTTAGATGGTTGAGTAAGTGGTAGAACAGGATGGTCTCGACGGTTATCGCTGCTTCTAGAACTGCCAAACCGTAATTACCTCTACCCCAGCTATCGTCGATGTCTTTAACGGTAGGGGATCCAATTATCTGAAACGAATCTTGGACTTTGATTTTTTCCTCAAATTCAAATTCTTTTTCTTCTATATCTGCACTCCCCCTATTCTAGATACATTTTAGGTTCTAGTGCTTTTAAAAGCCTAGAAAACGAAATTAAAACAGAAGTGGTAAAAAATGGGATAAAAAATGATTGGTCTTAGATATCATATCCTAAATATAGCTATTTTCGTCATTTATGTTTTAGACATAAACAAATTTTTCTCCACCTATTCTAATGTAGGATTTACAATAGACATGAATAGTTTTGTTTGGTTATTGGTAGCTGGAATGGTCTTCAGCAAGATTCACCCTATGATTTTAAGAAAAAACTTGAGCAATCCACTAATCCAAATGGTTTTACTTATGTTCGGATTCGTAGGTTATTTGATTCAACCTTAATCAAAGATAGGTAGACATTCTATTATCCAGAGAGATATAGGGCACAATTTTTACATTCCCACCAGCTTGTGATTTAAAAAAGAAGGGAGTAAGTTAACGGCACCAGGGTGGTGCGGGGGAAGGGATTTGAACCCTCGAACTCCTAAGAGACCAGCCCCTCAAG
>CAYVFQ010000143.1:0-2148 GCA_964451045.1 uncultured archaeon | reverse complement strand
TCGAGCTGCATATCATATCCAAATAACTGATATGAACGTTCTTCTTTAGATACGAGATGCGGCGTACTCGGGCTACGACGGAATTGAACCACAGCCTCCATCATTGCCCACTGTTGAGGTGTCTGCAAAGCGGGGTTCCGCTTATATGCGGAGAGGTCAAGCTTGGCATGTGCAGCTTGGATAAACATAGCATCTGTCCATGCATGCGTTTTTTCAATGCTTTTTTTCCTCCACCTCATTTCGAGGCTTGGTACCATCCCATTATATTCTTTGCTCGATCGCTGTGGTATGATTTTACCTTCCTGTTGCAAATCGCGTACCGAGTTGTAAAACACTCGGTAACTCCCTGCCTTCTCGTAGGCTTCTAAACTACCATAATGGGCCATCACATCATTTTCCAACTCCCGAATAGTAAATCTCTGACGGTACGTTGAAAAGATCATTTCAATTACATCTTTCATAATAGAATTCCTCCACTAAAACAACAAATTATGCTGGATTCCCACTATTATGCTCAATAAATCGATGCTCATATCAATCCCGCGGGTCCCCCTTGTTCATCGGATGATATCTCGCCTTCAGTTTGAAAGGGGTTTCCCTAAATTATATGCCTATCCAATAACATCGTCAAGTTTTTAACATATTGTTACTATATAATTTAACTATACGTTATTTATTTTGTGTATTATAATAAAAAAAAGATTATTTAAGGAGATCGTTATATCATGTCACTAGGTACACGCATTGCTGAAAAGCGAAAGGAAAAAGGTCTTTCACAAGAAAACCTTGGAACACTCACAGGTGTTAGCGCTGCTTTCATCAGCCAAATAGAAAAGGGAAAAAGAAATCCTTCATATGGATTGTTACAAAAAATCAGTAATGAACTTGACGTATCACTTGAATTTCTAGTCAGTGGTGGTGATATGCAGGCTACCGAAGACCCAAATACAAAAATGATCGCATCTATTTCCCGCTACCTTGACCGCAACCAAAAGAAACAACTGATTGATTACATACATTTTCTCACGGGGACAAAACGATATTTTGATTTCCCATTTTTTGATACTTCCATTGAATATGCACATTACCTTTTACGGCACTATCGAATCAATGAACCACCTATTGACCCGTTCCAATTAGCAGCACAAATGGGAGTAGAAATTGTGCAATCTCATAACGATTTGGAGTATGAAGGTGTTTTACACAAGGGGGGAGAGAAGCCAGTAATCGTTTTAAGTCAAGAATATAAACCTCGACAAAAGTTTACGGTTGCAATGTTGTTAGGACATTTATGCATTCCTTGGCATGTGAAAAGTACGTTCTACAGAGAGAAGAACAAGCGCTCCCTAGATGAAGAAGACATTTTTGCAATTGAAGCCAGGGAGTTCGCTGGTGAATTACTTGTTCCTACAGGTTTATTGAAACGGGAATTCAAATCGATTGAGCCTGGGTTAGAAGGTTTTGAATGGCTCGCTGAGAAACGATTTGGAAGTTCCGTGGTGGTCATTGGCCAGAAGTATCAACAGTCTCACAATAAGACAATAGCTTTTCTAACCTCAAAAGGGATCAACGTCAATCGAAAATACGAAGCCGGATTTCCTTATCCCCTTGTGGACCAACTTCAAAACGAATCATTAGCTTATGAACTTACAAATAACCCGCCTAGTTCCAAACAAATAAAAAAAGGATTCGTCCCTGCCAATGCATGGGTGAAGAATCCTTCAAAGTCATTTAATATTTATGAAGAATCACTATTTGATCCTGCATTCGGATTTACTGTTACATTTCTTCAACTTAAATGATGTGATATATTGATGTTCAACCTTTGTGTCTTAGTAATGAAGCGCATTGGGTGAACATCATTATTTTGCTTTCAGCTTATATAGCTGTACCTCCTTTAAAGGCCTCTCCATCTTTATTGTAAGTAACAGTAAACACCATGTCCGAAAGCCATTTCTTGAATGATTGGTTATCGTTAAACTGTTTGAATATTTCCATATTGTCGGTCATTAAATTTATGATCGCTTTGTTTAATGCCTTCTCACTTTCAATTTTTGCATTTTGTTTATCTGAATTTTTCATCGCATTTTGATAGTCCGAGTCTGTAAAATATTTTGTGTAAACTCTCAACCTCAGTCATTTGAGGTA
>CAYVFQ010000142.1:0-2153 GCA_964451045.1 uncultured archaeon | reverse complement strand
GTTGTGCTTGTATATGTGCGCGCTGCACGAGAATGTTGTAATGCTTCCCATCTTAACGCCAATCTTTTCAGCAATTATTTTTTGCAGCTTTCTTAGAGCATAGATGTTCATCGGCCAAGCCCCGAACATGTCGTTGCTCCTGAAGAACGCGGTCATGTACAGCTTGTCGTCTTGCACTAAGCACTGGACGAGGTCTAAGCATGGCGCCTTGTCGCTCTTCACATCCTTCACAACATCCCACGTGCATGCCACTGCACGTCGCGTGAAATTGTGAGCTTTTAGCTCTTTTACAATATTTTCGATCTGGTCAATTCCCTTGAAGTCCATGAGCCGTTTTCCATATGTGTATTCGACCGATTGATGCTCCATGGGCGTTGTCATTGACGGCAAATAATTTTCCAGATCTTCTTTACTGAATTGGTAATAATCTTTCCATGCAATATCATCCGTGTCCTCTTGCTCTATTGTCACCATAAGGTTAATCATCTCTTTTTGCTTTACATCGTACTGGCTTTTTTTGGTTGTCCCAAATTTCATTATAATTTTCAGTATCCTCAGCCATGCATCGCCTACTAGATTTTCTCTTACAACGAAGCTTGTCCTCTCGTTTGGGAATGTTTCAGGAGACTCTATTCTAGGTTCTGGAAAAGTTTCAGATTGTCCATAGGCTCCTCTTTTCGGCAGCGCATTGATTATGCTATTGAGCTTAGAGAAGCCTTCCAACTTTCGGTGGTCATGAACTACCACGTTTTTTCTGAATTCGTCGATTGCATGCTTAGGTATTTCCTTGTCGACGAAGGCGTACTCAATTCCTACAACCTTGTGGTCACCGTCAATACCATTTTCAAAAAGTTTTATCAGCGCCTCTCCGCTGTTTGTCAGATCTTTGCCGACAACTATAATGTGCCTTATCCTTTTGTTCGCTAGGCAGTTACGTAAAAATGCGTTCAGTCCCTCATCCTTTGAATACAGTTGGCCGACTATAACATATTTGCTGTTGCTAACAGCGTTTGCCACGTCTTCTTTCCTTGTCCATAGCGTGACTATGGCAACTTCACTTTCCATGTTACCGAGTTCCAGTTGGCTTTTGAAGTATATCGGCCATTTCATTTTCAATCCCTTGTTTAATTTGAATTTTTCACTTATTTTAAATACTCGACACTAACCTTGTTTTCTTAAACTGTAGAAAAACATTGGTTAGGATTTTTCGGATGGCCTAGAGATGGCTAGACACACCGGATGAACTGGATGACGAAGTTTTGACTGAAGAAGATATGCCTGAACTTCTGCTTGTCATATATCGCACCGAGTTCCAATTCAATTAAAATTTAATTAAAAAGCAAAACATATATAGTTTTATGAAACTCAAGCTGAAACGTGAAGTCGGCCTTTTTGAAGCCGTACTATACGGCATAGGTATAATACTCGGTGCAGGCATCTACGCCCTTGTCGGATCCGCTGCCGGCCTTGCAGGAAATTCTGTATGGATGTCTTTTGTTTTTGCCGCTGCTGTAAGCGCGTTCACTGGGCTCAGCTATATGGAGCTAATCTCAATGTTTCCTAAGTCCGCTGCTGAATACTACTATGTGAAGAACGCTTTCCAGAATAGGCTGCTTGCATTCAACGTAGGATGGGTAGAGATATTCGCTGACATTATAGCAACATCCGCTGTTTCGCTGGGATTTGCCGGTTATTTCAGTGTTTTGTTCGGAACGCCAATCGTTCTTACAGCTCTTGCATTGATTGCTGTGATGACAATTGTCAATTTCTGGGGCATAAAACAGTCTGCGAAAATAAACACAGTCTTTTCCGGGATTGAAATACTTGGCCTAGTTTTTGTGATACTGCTAACGGTTTATTCCGGAAAGTTCGGGACAGTCAACTATCTGGAAATGCCCAATGGTTGGGGCGGCACGCTTAGCGCAGCCGCACTCATATTCTTCGCCTACATAGGCTTCGAGGACCTCGCAAATATATCCGAGGAGGTGAAGGAAGCTAAAAAGAACGTTCCGCGGGCTTTGATGATATCGGTTGTGGTCACGACCATACTTTATGTCCTTGTAGGCATGTCCGTTGTCAGCCTTGTTGACTGGCAGACACTGGCTCTATCCAAAGCCCCGCTTTCAACCGCGGTGGCATCTGTGCTTGGAGAG
>CAYVFQ010000141.1:0-2154 GCA_964451045.1 uncultured archaeon | reverse complement strand
GTCATAGTATAACTTAGATTTTTATTTTCGTGTCTCACCCTTGGGGAGCATTATAGAATGGTTGGTGTTAGAATTTTTGGTTTTTCCACTGTCTACTTGACAGGGGGCATATCACCATTCAAGGTTTTCTAGTTACATAAAGGTTAAATCGTTATATTGTCATCCTGAGAAAACATCTCTTGGAGCAGTACTTTTATTTCAGCAATTTTTTCTGAACCTTTGGGGAAATTTACCACAATTTCGTTTTCGGTTCCTAACTCAATTGCTGACTCATTGGTGACGGTAATCATAAAATAGCCATTTTCCAATATCACTCTCTCTATGTCGCAATATGCCGACTGTAATTCGTTACAAAAAGTAACATGTACTTTATCAAAACCTAATTCAATATCCTCATCACTACAAGGCAGTAATGATTTTTGAAGCAATAGGTACTTTTGTGTATCAAATTCATCGTCAGCAAAACCGACCATAATAACATCCGTGTCCCTATCAATTTGACCGTATAAAAAATTAGCATTCAATAAGGTTGCCATAGTTCCTCCTAATCTTTTTTAGTTGTCCATCTTCTAGAATAGCCATCCTGACGCCATTGATAAATAATATCAGCACCTGATTCCCTTGCAACTCCAAGAACTAGCTACAGGACTGCTGGTTAGGCTTTATCTTGATGGGATTCCCACCCACTAGAATGAACGACCTTGCCCGGCCGCACTACACAAAATATTTTACAGACTCACCTGGTCTTCAGATAGAGTTCCTTGTATATTCGCCGCGGCAGCAGAATCAATATCGTGCGAAAACCGTTCCAAAGTTCGCAGTCGTACAAGACCTTGTTTTCTTATGTTCCATTGCTGACTTCCATACGTATTATGAAACGGATTTAGGAGTTTGGGTGCATAATACAAAATGTAATGCAATAAAACTCCCTGGAGTTAAGACAAGCTTCGAATTCTATAATCATTACCGACCGCATCAGTCTCTAAATTACCGGACACCGGCCTCTGTATACACAGCATGACGTTGGTATGCGTGATGCGGCAGGCGGTCAATATTGTCTATGGCATGATGAAGAACAAAACAGCCTATGTTCCCTATGAAAAGCCTGTTGAGAAGCAGGACTGATCTGTAAGTTTGTGGTAGAATAGAAGCGTTAAAAATTTTAAAAATGAAAATTCTGCCTTCCCGGTTTTCAAAAAGCATTAGAAACGGTGTAGGGACAGCCTGTTCTCTTGTTCTTCTAAGCGGAGGGTGCGGGGAATGCTTATAATCCATTGAATCCTGGCCCACTGTCTGAGAAAGTAGCCCAAACTTTCCGAAGTTCAACGTATACAGAAGTTGTAACACAGGAAGAAATAACCCTTTACAGAGCTTATGGGGGTAAGGCAGGAGAACTTGGAAGCTACTGGACAAGGACAAAGCCACAAGGACCACTTCAAACAACTATTGATAGTGCATTGGATCAAAATTGGGGGAATACCGCAACACAAGTTTCCACAATAAAAGTTCCTAAAGGCACGACAATATTTGAAGGTGCGGCAGCAGAACAAAGAGGTTTAGTGGGTGGAGGCAATCAAGTCTACATTGAGAAGGTGGATCCATCTTGGCTGGTAAAATAGAATGTATATGTGATTTTTTAGAAGAAATTGATGAATTCCGTTCCATCTGGGAATTTGAAAAGTTTCAAAAGTATCTTGACGGACTCATAAAAGATGGAGATTTAATCGAAGTTGAAGTTGGAAAGCCATACGCTGGATTTCCAGAGCAGTGGTTTTTATGTAATGGATGTCAGCAAACTTGGCGATTGGTACATCCTGACTTCCCATTTAAAGGCTTATGGGAACAAGTGAAGTAGAATAATAGCTTTTAGATTAACCTTGACTGGCTCTCTGCCTTCAAGGTTTTCTTTTAATCTGTTTTATTTCAGCATGACGGTTCATAATCCCTGGCGCTTGATCAACACCCGCGCCTCCCGGCAACAAGCGCCCACCCGATGGCCGGAGCGCGGCTGTCCCACAAGCGGATGTTCCGCAGGTCGAAATGCCTTTCAACGGTGATTATACCGAGGTTTCGGTTAACGGGTTGAAGGGCATCCACCACTGTGTTTTGTCAAGTAAAAATCCCTGTTTTTATCAATAGCTTTTCCCTGTTATG
>CAYVFQ010000140.1:0-2206 GCA_964451045.1 uncultured archaeon | reverse complement strand
GTTTTGAATCCGTGACCGCCTGGTTGAGTTTCACAACCGCTACAGGGGCATAAAAATACGCACAGACGACAAAAACTACTAGAATCAACAGAAACAAAAAAGAAGATACAAATTTTCGCATTAAAAATAGTATAACAGTATGGCTCAGCGAAAAAATGGTCTTGTGTTTGTATTGGTAAAATTGATAATGTTTCCAGTAGTTATCGAGAAGAAGATTACTGTACTGGGTTTAATTTTTCTTACAACAAACTGATGGGTCTTCTCAGCTGAGGTGAACACCCTATCTATCAAAGACAAAGGTCGAACATGGATACAGCGATCAGGCAAACCGATTTTTATTCCTGTATTCGGCAGTTAAGCACATGACCTCGTTTTATCTTAGTACTTTGAGCAAATCATTGGCAACTTCTTCTATTGGCTGATTGGCATCTATCACAAAATCTACTAAGCCAGCGCTTCTGATCTCATCTTGATACTTGAGCATGCCTTCAAACCACTGGCTTAAATCAGCGTAACCTTCATTTTGCACTCTAAGTCTGTTTCTTTCTCTGAGCATCTCAAGACTGAGTTTAAGCTGAATAATCTGAACCCCGTTTTTCTTGGCGTTTGTCAAATCATCAATACTAAAATAATCCGTGTTGGTAAAAAAGACTATATCATCTTCGCTGATAATTTTTGAAATAACTTTGGGAGTTAAAACATTCTTCTTGTAGTCATCATCGGAGGGATATTCACCATTGTTAAGTAGCGTTAATTCCTCGTCAATTTCAGAAAGCATTAAATTCGTTTTCGATCGTAGGTACTTAATCAAAGTAGTCTTTCCAGATAAGGAGGTGCCAATTACTATGGCTTTGTGTTTTTTCACTGAGAGTATCTTGTCCTCCTAAAATAATCCTCTATTAATCGAACATCCCTCAGATGCTTTGGTTTCGTTTTGGAGTACTCTCGCTTAAGTCTTAAAATATCTTCCAATCTAGCAAAAGGAATGCCTTTCATGATAACGGCATTTCGTATCAATTCCTCACTTGTGGGACTGTCACCACAGCTTACAGTTAAATATAATTCAACCAATCCTTTTCGTAGGTAAGTCTGTCCTTCTGTTCCTGGATACGTCCAAGGCAACACTTTCCATCCATCTTTAATACATTTATCATACAAACCTTTGGTCACTACAATATCAATATCTTTTCCTTCTTTGAGCCCTAAAGCAATAAGATGTCCGCTTCCAACCACCACATAGTTTTCCTTTGGAAATCCCAACTTGTTAATTTCAGTAAATATATCCATAATTTCTAGATTATATAATAGGGTCTGACTCTGTTTATCATCGGTTTGGGCTAGCCGATCTGGCTGAGCAGTGAGGGTTGGTACCGTTTAGCACTTGTAGACCTTCGAACTTGGTACCAAGAGAACAATTTTCAAAACCCAGTGCCAATTTCACGTTATCAAGAAGTAGGAATAGTATGTAATTTAGGAGTATAACCTAGTTTCCGTGCTGCAAGCCCCGCTGCTTTGATATTTTTCTCCCCATCCTCAAAAATATCTGTAACACTGCTATATGGACTCATTGCCTGAACCCACGCATTAACATCTTTTTTACTACCAAAATCTTCCATGTTAATAATATCTATCGAACGCATAAACTTTTCAAAATCAATATTTTTGTCTTTTAATAAGTATTCCAAGATTCTCTGAGAGGTATCTTCCTCTGAGGTTGATATTATTACTATATGGTAGTCTTTTTTATAGCGCTCTAGCAGTTTTTCTACACCTGCGGGAATTTCAAATATCTGCAATTCGTTGCTGTCTCCATTGATACCCTTTTTAACACTTATATTCTCTATTCTTAGAGCCAATGTTACGTCGTTATTTTGATAATCATCCCAGGCGCCAGAAAATTCTTCACTGCTTTCTGAATATTTTTCTATGATCTCATCAAACTTACTGTTACTTTCTTTGGTGTCGTGGGACGATGAATAGAAGAAAAGGATACCATGCATATCAAAGAAGACTACTTTCTTATTATCTGATACCATAGGTAAATTATATCCCACCAGGAAGTTCGAGCCTTGTCCATGGTGGTGGCTGAACAGAATGGTTTAGCACCGTTCCGCATCTTTAAACCTTATGTTTACTAAATTGTGTGAAAATAATAATCAGTGTTTTGAAGTTGCGTCCAACCGATCCTCTGGCATATAGGCATTAA
>CAYVFQ010000139.1:0-2242 GCA_964451045.1 uncultured archaeon | reverse complement strand
ATATTATACCTTTGCTTCAATTAATAGCAATGTTCCGTTACCGGGCTTGGAATAGATTTTGAATGATCCACCGAGCAAGTTAATCCTCTGTTGTATACCAATTAGTCCTAATTTGCCGGTGACAGAAAGCTTATCAATTTTTTCGGGCATTACAAAGCCTTTTCCATCATCCTGTAATTTTATCTTAAGGTGTTCAGTAGAGAACTCTAAGATAATAACCACCTCATTTGCTTGTGAATGACGTCTGACATTGTTCAAAGCCTCCTGTACTACCCGGAAGATATTGACTTTTGCTTGTGAGGATAAATCCCGTTCTGTACCTTGTATGATAATCTTAGTTTGAATGTTATACTCATAACACATACGGTCTGCTAGCCATCTCAACGCTGGTGTCAGCCCCAGGTTATCTATGATGCTTGGTCTTAAGTTAAGACTTATCCTCCGCGTATCTTCAACCGCTTCAAGAGTCATTTGTTTAATTGATTCTGCTTTTCGCTTAACCTCTCTGGTATCACCATCGACGGAATTGATCAAATTTTGAGTGTTATTAGCTATGACCAATAATGTTTGTATCGTATCATCATGTAGCTCTTGAGCGATACGCTGTCGTTCACTTTCTTGAGCATCAAGTATTTTCGAAATGTATTTGCGTTGGTCCTCTTCTCGTTCAGCGAATATTTTCTTCTCCCTACGACGCCATTCGATCACAAGAGTAATCACTAATATAACCGTTAAGGGTAGAAGCAATATAACCAGATTGGTTATGAAGCTCCTGAGAGACCATATATATGTTAGAATGGGCAGTACCGCTCCGAGTGCCAGTATTGTAATAGCCAGGGCACCTCGCCATGAAAAACATAAGGTCGCATAAAAGAGTGGGATGAAAAAGAGGATACCGATAATTCGATTCATGAACTCTACTAGCGCTAACGTGTATAGCGAAGAAATCCAAGGAAACCATTGCCAAATACCGTGGCGAAGTTCCCAGACTGTCCACGGCCATGCTTGATAGATAAATACCAGAAATAAGGCAATTATGGTAATTGCCCAAAAATGAAAATTCTTTAGATACTTTTCTTTAATCTGTGTCGATAGGATTCCCGTCATTTTTTTAAGGGGCTGTCACTTTTACTCAAGATCATCAAGAGTGAGAATACCTTGACGTAAACTTACGATAACAGCCTCAGTGCGCGATGATACGTTCAATTTTAGGAAAATAGAACCTAAATAACCTTTTACGGTTCGCAAGCTTAAGCCGAGTCTCGTGGCGATGTCTTTGTTGAATATACCCTTGGCTGCAAGACTTAGTATCTCTATCTCCCTACTACTAAGTTTATCACCTGTTTCTAAATTCAGAGGTTTCGTGTTATGTTGAAAGGCGTATTTGAGGATTTGCTTCGACACTGAAGGCGATAATACCATTTCTTTGGAAACTACAGCACGTATGGCGTGAACGAACTCTTCGCCGTATATGCTTTTAGTCAAATAGCCGCCGGCACCGGCTTGGAGTATGCTAAGTATGTGCTCACTATCACTATGGACGGTTAATACCAGTACATCTATCGAAGGACATTTAGCTTTAATTTCACGAGTTGCCTGCAGTCCATTGAGCTTGGGCATACTTATGTCCATAATTACAACATCAGGAGTCATTTCAGTAGCGAGCTCGACTGCTTCTGTGCCATCGCTGGCTTCAGCTATAATTTCAAAGGCTGCTTCTTTTTCCAGTACATTTCTCAATGCCTGACGTAGCAAGGGATGATCATCAGCCAGTAGTATTCTGATAGGGCTAAGTCTATCTTGGCTTGAATCTAATATCACTTTATTAATAACAAACCTAACGCGGCCTGCCTTAACTCCAAAATGTTTCGTCCTGTCCTGATTACTATGTTTGTATCACTTCCAAACTATAATGTCAAATTGACCTTGTCCCGAAAACAATGACACAATAACTTAGAGTCTTCTGGTGCAAGGAATTATTTTTGAAAAAATTATCAGGCCCAAGCTAAGTGCTTGATGGTCTGATAATCAGGGAGTACAGTGAAAATAACGGAAAAATTTTAATTTTTACTGGCTGGTGAGGTGGGGTATGGTCATAAGCTATCGATGCCCTGCGCGTAATCACCGAGTCCTAATTTTATTAGCTTCTCTTTGGTAGGTATTCCCTTGGAAATGTCCCATTCCCTTTCATCATAATATTCATCGAGCATTGCACGACAGTCATCCTCATTTACACGCCTGC
>CAYVFQ010000138.1:0-2243 GCA_964451045.1 uncultured archaeon | reverse complement strand
GATCCCTCTCCCACAAGGGGAGAGGGAACTATATGTCCCCTCATATATTCCGCTCCCATCCTTTTCACCACAAAAATAGTAGAGAAATTGTAAATGATGGACATAATTTCCGTCCTGTATTCGAAATTAATTCACAGTGGGTCTTGGATTAAGGGACAATTCATGTATACAGGAATCACCCATTCGCGCCTACTCCCATACATCATAATCAAATAAATAATTCAAAATTAAAAGTTGACAAGGTTTCATAAACGAGTATAATGGGTATTATAAGCAGAATCGATTTCATGAGAAATCGTGTTACTATCAATATAGCAAGGGGTTTGCCGGTCGACAGGTTGTAGGTCGATTTATACAGATTATATAGCCGCTTTTAGATACCATTTCAAATAAATTAAGTCTCTATGCAATTTTGGTTAATTATAATTTGTGTAATTGTTTTTTTATGGAGCATTGGAAAAGTATCTGCCTATTTGCAACAAAGGCAAGTAACAAGAATTGAAAATATTAAAAAGAAGGATATAGAAATAAAAGAAACAGAAACTCAATTAGAAGCAGCAAAAACCCAGATTGAGCAAGATAAGCATGCATTAAGGATTATCGCCGAAGAAAAATCTCAAGGGTTTCCTTGGCTTGCTAAAGCATACGCTGATTATTTTTACCTTCAAAAAATTAAAGGCGCTGATTTTTTAGAACACAAATCTCATCCCGCAAGAATTTCAGCTGAAAAAGTTCGTGAAATAGCTCGAGAAAGAAGGATTATTGAAGAAAAATTGCGTTTTGCTCAAGGGGTTATAAGTTACTATCAAGATTTGTTTCCCTTTTTAGAGGAATTTTTAGGTGATATAGATGAGGAGATACTTAAGAAAGTTCTTTCGCGGAATATAGAAAACCCGATTAAAGAAGTAGATGAAATTGGAATAGACCCTGTAAGGATATATTTATCATCCCTGTCAGAAGAAGAATACCGGAGACTTTCATCGGTAGAGCGAAATCAGCACGCATTGGATATATATTGGAGTAGACCCAAGAGTAAATGGCAACTTGGTCGAGATTACGAACGTTACATAGGGTATATATACGAAGCTAATAATTACAATGTATATTATCAAGGAATTCTAGAGGGTTTTGATGACCTTGGCAGAGATTTGATTTGTAAGAAAGATGAGCAGACAATAATTATTCAATGCAAACGATGGTCTCAGCATAAAACAATTCATGAAAAACATGTTAACCAACTTTATGGAACTGTTGTTAAATATATCATTGACCATCCTAATGAGAATGTAGGCGCTATTTTATATACAACTACTAAACTTTCAGATAGAGCAAAAGAATTCGCCAAGCATCTCTCAATAGGAGTTATTGAAGTATTTCATCTTCAGAAATATCCTTCAATCAAATGTAATGTTTCTAGAAGGAAAAATGAGAAAATCTACCATCTTCCATTCGATCAACAGTACGATAGAACTCTTATTGAAGAGGAAAGAAGCGAGTGTTATGTGGAAACTGTGGAGGAAGCGGAAAAACTTGGTTACCGTCGTGCTTGGAGATGGAAAGGTCAAAAGCCTGAATAGATCATATGTCAAGAGCCCTGTACTCCAAATACAAGGAGAAGTCAAGCTAGCTGAGTTCCCAAACTACTACATTACGCATCAACTATACGATTAGGAGAAAACATGAAACTGGATGCACGAATTAGCAATCGCTTTAAAGAACTTGAAGTAAGCGTAAACAATGTACGGTTTTTCACGAGGAGGGTTTGATAGTGACCTCAGTTGACGACGGAAGTTGGCAGAAATGGTCCACAAACGTCCTTAACCTTCTTCAAACTGTTTTTGGACCCAACTCCGTACATTACCAAAACTTTAAGAAGATTTATGATAATTTCTCAAGAGACGAATCAGATTTTCAGTCTGCCATAGGAGTCTTTAAAGCAGCGCAGGAGGATTATGAAGGAGGATACGTTTTTTCACTGGAAAATGCTGTATCGGGTGAAATATTCGGAAACTTCATAGCATTAGCAAAACATAGTCTTTCTAATGGATACAGAGATGTAGCAGCCGTGCTCGCATGTGCTGCTCTTGAAGATGCTCTTAAGCGATTTGCGTGTTCGCAGAAACTCGACGTTGATGATGAGAATATGAAGCAAGTAATATCTGCTTTGAAATCAAAGGGTCTTGTATCGGGAGCACAAAAGACACTGCTCGATACTATGCCCAAGATTCGGGACTATGCCATGC
>CAYVFQ010000137.1:0-2258 GCA_964451045.1 uncultured archaeon | reverse complement strand
ATCTCATACTGAGCTAATGAGAAGCTGGGAATAAAGGTTTTCAGCTGAGGAGGATAATCAGTTTTTATTTTTTCCTGGTGATGACAGTGCAGAAGGCACTGTGCCCCCAAAGGGGCTTTAAATTTCATGTATTCTCTTGGCCTGTGTCCCTTATTATAAAATGTAGTATAAAGTGAAGTACCGATTCAGATTTCCAGGGGAAAAATGGCAAAAAGCGTAACCAAATCTGCATTAAGGTGTAACCAGATTTGCATTAGTGTGTAACCAAATTTGCGTTCCCCATTTTAATATTCCAAGCAGTCTCAATCCCGGTCATTTCCCGTCCTTTTTTCTTTGCCCGCTCCCAGTGTCTAACTATTCCTAACGTTTTCAACTCTTCAAGACGTTTCTCAATATCTACCTTCCGTTTTCTTAGATTTGAAGTGGTATCATATCCCATTATCTCCGACATTTGATTGATTTTGAGAGTGCTGCTCGGCCAACAAGACAGAAATCTCCCTAATGCTCTCCCTGCTCTTGAAATTTGATAAAATCCTTTTGGAAAGCAGCCAAATCTTCTGTGTAAGATGTCATTTCGGAAGATTAGGGACCATGCAAGACCGAGAATTATAATGAACTTGTGTTGTGGAGATTTCGTTCTTGGAGCAAAGATATTAGTTTCTTCAATAAGAGTAGAATCTAATATCTGACCTCGGTAAGTTATTTTCTTATGGTGTCCGCCCCGTCCATTAATAGCAGGGATATACCAAATCCTAACACCATCAAAGACGACCCTTGTGTTTTCAAGCTCCTCAACAATATTCTGAATTTCTATATCAGTGATTCTTATTCCGAATTTTTTTCTAAACTCTGTGCTAGTGAATGATACGCTTATGAGAGGATAAAGACGTTGGCTTGGATTTTGAATAGCATGATTGAACTGCTCGAAAGAGATAATATCAGCGGGATTAGGCTCAGTTCTAAGCATAAATGCATTGTCCATTTTTGCAGTCTTGTCAAAAATGAGGTCTAACAACATATCAATACGGTCAGATAAGTGTTTAACCTCAAAGGTGACTTTGGTTGCATCGGTTTCAGATATTTCTGTTCTAAAAAATTGTATTGAGCCCTCTCCTCTCTTATTTTTCAGTTTGAGATAATTGGAGCTGATAGGTGACACAGTATTGCCTCGCTTGTTGAGAAGCATCTAAGCATTGATCCACTCAGTTCATACGGTCACTGGTCCTCATCGATACTTCATCTGTTCGAGGGTAGGCCCCGTCAGGCACTCGCTCCAATGACCCAAGGATACCAGTTAGCACCTGGAATTCCACCTATGGAACTCTTTTATGCGCTAATCCTAGCCTACAACGATCGCCTCGAAGATGCTTTCTCTATTATCGACCAAAGTCAGAAAACCACACCTAATAATATTTTTGCCCAGGTAGGTGTTTATTTGAAATATGCTCTACAAAGGAAAAGAGAAGAAACATTACAATCAATCACTCCTCAAATACTTAAGTGGGGCAGAATAGATTTTTTTAATCCATGGTTAATGGTTATGGGATATTCTCTGATTGGAGAAACAGAAGAAGCACTCAATTGGCTGGAGGAATAGATTGGGCTTGGTTGTATCAACTATCCTTTCATCAATGAATACGACCCCTTCCTCGAAAACATCCGCGGTGAGCCTCGCTTCAAGAAACTCATGGAAAGAGTCAAACACGAATGGGAGAATTTTGAGGTATAGATATAAATAGCAAAAGGGGAATTATATGGCTATTGTGTGCCCTAAATGTCAGCACGAGAACCCTGATGAGTCTGTTTTTTGTGCCAAGTGTGGTACTCAGATTAAGGAAACTGAAGAGAAGCCTCTACCCACACAGACCATAGAAGCCTCAAAGGAGGAATTAACCACAGGCTCAACCTTTGCAGGACGTTACCAAATTATCGAAGAACTTGGTAAAGGAGGAATGGGAAAAGTCTATAAGGCTCAGGATACTGAGATCAAAGAGAAGGTTGCTATCAAGCTTATAAAGCCCGAGATCTCTGCGGATAAGAACACTATTGAACGATTCCAGAATGAGCTGAAGTTTGCCCGTAAGATTAGCCATAGAAATGTCTGCCGCATGTATGACCTCAATAAAGAGGAAGGCTCATACTACATTACAATGGAATACGTGTCTGGGGAGGATTTAAAGAGCTTTATCAGGCGGGCTGAAAAGCTAACTGTAGGGAAAGCCATATCAATAGCGAAACAGATTTGCGATGGTTTAGAG
>CAYVFQ010000136.1:0-2268 GCA_964451045.1 uncultured archaeon | reverse complement strand
GATCACACCAGAGAATTTACGATGATAAAACCATCCCTTTTTATTTGAACATAAAAACAAGGAGCTGTCGGAGTGGCTCCTGTCGATGGATTGGTAAGTCCAGCATATGTAGTTGCAAGTCCATTTCCAGAAGTGGACTGTCGGTATTTTTCATATCTCTTTCGAACCCAAACTTATATGAATGAAGTAAATAAATATTCACATGGAATAGTTGCAGACCGAAACAGACTATACTGGGATGATTTTAAACAAATGCCGTCATTATTCCCGCCGAGTAATGAGCAAAAGAAAATTGCTGATTTCTTAGATGCTCATGGCAGAAAGGTTTCCCGGTTAGTTCGGATCAAGAGAAAACAGATTGAGTTATTAAGAGAGCTAAAACAAACTATCATTAGCAATGCGATAACTCGGGGAGTAGATCCTGAAGTTAAGCTAAAAAACTCTGGTATTGATTGGCTTGGTGATATTCCAGAGGACTGGGACTTAGTTAAACTGAGATTTTTATCCAAAGGCCAGTTCCAATATGGTGCCAACGAAGCAGGCATTCCTTATTCAGGCAAATTACCGAGATATATTAGAATAACAGACATTTCCCCGGCTGGTAAATTAAAAGAAGATAATAAGCTGTCATTGTTAGAAAATGTCGCTCGAAATTATATGTTAACAGATGGAGATATACTTTTTGCAAGAAGTGGTGCGACAGTTGGAAAGACATTTTTATTTAAAGAAGAGTATGGGCAATCTTGCTATGCTGGATACTTAATTAAATTTTCGCCGGATAAGGAAAAGGTAATTCCTCAATTTGTATATTTCTATACGATGTCATCCGTATATTATCTTTGGCTAAACCAGATATTCATTCAGTCTACTATTCAGAATGTAAGTGCAGAGAAATACAAAAATCTAGTTGTACCATTACCAAAACTAGAAGAACAATTGAAAATCTTAGAGTTTATTGATAATGAAACAATAAAATTTGACATGGCAATAGAAAAGATGTTAACGGAAATAGATCTCATTACTGAATATCGTACTCGCCTTATAACCGATGTAGTAACAGGCAAATTTGACTTAAGTGATACCGATATTGAGAATATTGCGGTAGAGGATACAGTCATATTTGTCAACGATGAAGATGTGATGGACAATAGTGAAATTGCAGATTTGGAGGAGTGTGAGGTGTAAATGCCAACAAACACCAAAGAAAGCGGACTAGAGACCCTTATTGTAAATTATCTTGTGAAGAACAATGGATATGAGCAAGGAGACAACAGCGATTACAACAAAGAGTATGCAATTGATGAATCCCGCTTATTTAGATTTTTAAAGGATACTCAGCCAGAGAAACTTGAAACGTTGGGTGTTTTCACTAGTGAGATCAATAAAACGAAGTTTTTGAACCGTTTGCAAGGAGAGATTGCAAAGAACGGTATCATTGACGTACTTAGGAAGGGAATAAAAGTCTATCCCGTCACATTAGAATTATTTTATCTCACACCATCTGAACAGAATAAAAAAGCCAAAGAATTATATGAAAAAAATGTCTTCAGTGTAACGCGGCAGATTATGTATGCAAGAGACAATACAAAGCTTGCCCTTGATTTTGCCATTTTTATTAACGGGATCCCCCTTATTACTTGTGAGCTTAAAAATCGCCTGACAAAGCAAAATGTTGAAGATGCGGTCTATCAATATAAAACGGATCGTGACCCACGAGAACTACTGTTTAACTTCGGTAGATGTATGGTGCATTTTGCTGTTGATGACAACGAAATCAAAATGTGTACGAAGCTTGATGGTAAAAAGTCCTGGTTTTTACCCTTTAATAAAGGCTACAACGATGGTGCCGGCAATCCGCCAAATCCCGACGGGATTAAAACGGACTATCTTTGGAAACAGATTTTGAAAAA
This sequence comes from uncultured archaeon, assembly GCA_964451045.1. Classification (GTDB taxonomy): domain Archaea; phylum Aenigmatarchaeota; class Aenigmatarchaeia; order CG10238-14; family SCSR01; genus CAYNTH01. Next base: position 358 of record CAYVFQ010000136.1, on the reverse strand, counting down.
GGATGAGCTTTCAAACATCATTGAAAACTACGCACAAATCATTGAGGAGAAAGACGAAGAAACAAAGAAGATCAGGAGAACTCAAATTTTTCCTCGGTATCATCAGCTTTCGGGTGTTAAAGCAATTTTAGCTGATGTTAGCTCCAATGGGGTCGGGCAAAAATATCTCATTCAGCACAGTGCTGGAAGCGGCAAGTCAAACTCCATTGCTTGGCTTTCTCACCAACTCGTTTCGGTTACAAAGGATGGGAAAAATATATTTGATTCGGTAATTGTCGTTACGGATCGTATTAATTTGGATAAATGTCAACAGCAATTGAATTTTCCTCAATATCAGCACTTGAATATTCCTCACTTA
>CAYVFQ010000135.1:0-2274 GCA_964451045.1 uncultured archaeon | reverse complement strand
ATCCTATCCCATCCATAAGTGCTTTACTGTAACTAATCATTGCGTTATAGTGAATGCAATTATTTTGACAAATATTAGGTGAAATTGTAAAGTTCGGCTAATGGATATAATATGTGCCAATTGTGGCAGGCATTTAAATAGTATAGAAGCTGCCAGAGAACATAGCAGGAGTTGTAAAAAAATCCCAGATGGTGAATCGATTCATTGGGAACCAGCACCAAAATCAAAGATGACCCAAGAAGAATGGGAAGCGCTGATAAATTTGATTAATAATCCAGTGGTTTCTAATGACGATAAACAAATCTCAAACAAAGAAAATGATAATAAATTAAATCTCACCAATATTATTTGCCCAAATTGTGGTGATAGACTCTTTCATGATTTTAAACTATTAGTCTGGAAATGCAAAGAATGTAAGCGTATTTACACATACTCTGAGCTCCCTAAAAAACGGGGTAAAAAAACCAAACGAGTAATTAACAAAGCTGCCGAACAAGAAGAAGCAGTAGAAAACAAGCAAGCGGACAAAATAACAGCTGACGGAACAGGAAAAACTAGCCATAATAATAGGAATAAGAAGACTTTTAATTATAAAATATCCCAATGGTTAGTAGCCGTATTATTTATATTTGCTTTTTCTGTTTGTGGTTTAGGAATTAGTATCTTTAGTGGAACCTTTATTCCGTTTTGGATATTTTTTGGATTCTCTCTTATTTTTTCATTTGAAAAGTGGTTTAGTTATATAACCCGAAAGTACAAAAAAATTGGAAACCTATATAGATTAGTTTTAAACCTTATTATCCTATCAATATTTGGCCTTCTCATCTGGTCAGGAGTCAAATTGTTCTCGCAGGAATTTATTAAGAGTTCATTGAATGGAAGTTTAATATTTTTAGCAGAATTGATTTTCTTCATTTGGATGTGGAGAGTAATATCAAAGAATAGCTGGCGATGGCCAAGTATGAAATTAACTATATTCTCCATAATCATTTTATTTTCAATTTTAGCTTTTGCAGGAGTTACGCCATTTGATGAATATAAAAACCGTTTTTTAGATTTATTCGCTAGTGATAATTCCGCAAATGATTCACTAGCCAATGCTATTGCAACTACTGTACCAAATCCTGTAGCAACAGATGCCAACACAACATCTAAAATAGCTACTTCAACTCCGACGACGACACCAACATCTACTCCTAAGAATCCTAGTATAGATAAACTAACGGGTATCTATAAGAATTATTATTTAGGACTTGTGAAAGAGCCTAAAGGAGTGCTAAATGGGAACGATTGCTATGGAGAATTTATCATTCTTATAAACAATATGGACGCAAAGAATCCTACATATACAGAACTACTAAATTTTTTAAAATCCAACGAAACTGATGAGTTTCCTTATGAGTATACGATTTCTGTTGGCGGTTTTTATTTTGGTGAGGCGGAAGACAAGATAGACTTACAACGAGTAAAAAATATTATTGATGGAACGGTTCAACCAAATCCTCCAGAAGTTTGTGCAGATTTTGCTGAAAGGCTACATAATGACGCTGAAAAGGAAGGTATTAGATGTGGCTACGTTAGCCTTGATATAGTTGGATATACAGATCCAAATAATCTTGGAATTGCGTCCGACGCGGGACACGCATGTAATGTCTTTGAAACGACCGATAAAGGATTTATTTACATAGACGATACAGGGATATTCTTGTATGGACCTTCAAATTGCGATAAGATTGTCGATGTTCAGGTGGGCAAACAATATGTTCCCAAAAGTCTCTTTCCAGAACCAGGTTGGTATTCCACTTGGGATAGTATAGGAACGGTCATCAACGTTTTCACTACATGGGATGGAGATTGGAGATAAACCTATAAATTAAAAGCCTTACCATATTTTACTCAGTGTCCGGTCCAAATCCTCCGGAAGAGGTGATTCAAACTCCACGTACTCACCCGTCGAGGGTAGTTTGAAGCCCAGCTTAGCAGCGTGCAGGAACTGCCGTGAAAGGTGCGGGGAAGTCACGCCATAAGTGGCGTCGCCCACCACGGGAAAGCCGATGGCCGCCAGGTGCACCCTTATCTGGTGGGTACGCCCGGTTTCCGGCTTTATCTCCAGAAGCGAATAATTTCCAATGTACTTGACAACGCGGTACTCCGTACGCGCCGGGCGTCCCCGCGTCACAACGGCCATACGCTGGCGGTGCTGCGGGTCACGCCCGATGTTCGCCTCGATGATGCCGGATTCCGGGGCCAATTTACCCTTTACCAGAACAATAT
>CAYVFQ010000134.1:0-2293 GCA_964451045.1 uncultured archaeon | reverse complement strand
CATAAAGGGAAGTTCTCCGACATTTCATGGTTCTAGGTCTCTCAGGTTCTCCCTTAGGCGACGGAAAGCAAACTCACCCAAACCAGAAATCCCCCTCCAGTGAAAATCGTAAATCAAGCCGTACATATAGACCAAGTTTGGACGGCTTTTTTGTGAAGGCTCTGTTTTCGTTTCTTGTTGATTTTCGAACAAAATAAAACCGCCCACTAAAAAAAGCGGTTAATCTAACTCTCGTTTCCCGTCCCTCGCAACTAAGATGCCAGGGCATTACCGACAGATCCTAATTGATTTCATTTGATGCCGCTACCTCTTCTGCAGTTAAAACACCGAAGTTAAGTCGATTCCGGATTTCAATAAACCAACCTTCAATCTCTCCTTGTTTGTCCATGTCGCACAGTTGCTCATAAGTCATTCTTGATACCACTTTATCATTTAGCCACTTTTTCACTTTTGATTCTGACATATTTGCTAATGAGGAGATTAATTGGGGTACATCATCAAAATCTCCATAGCTTGTATCAATTTTCAAGACTTCTTTCACCGCATCATAATGAATGTAGTTTTCAAGTTCTTTTTTGTTTGTTATGAATGCAATCGAGCCGTCGCCTCGTTGATTGACAGTGTTTGCTTGAAATAAGTACTTTGGTTCCATTGGGGGAACATTGTCTCTATCGTATATATGTATCTCGATTACACCCAAATTTCTCAAATACCTATGTTTTACCCATTCAATTAGAGTGCTACCCCCCAAAGGTAAGACTGATATTTGAGTTTCGGTATTCAAATCAATAAACGAGGGGTCTTTTTGATTTAATATCCTACTTATGTGTTTGAAAAAGCTAACATCATTGGACCCCTCGACACAGAGCAAAACAGGTGTTGATGTATTGTTGGGGTATACCCCTAAATCTTGCGCAATTTGTTCATACATCGATTCGTCTTTAGATAAAACCTGTTTAACTACTTTGGAATCTTTAATTATGTATCGCAGGCTTTCAAGAGGTATCTCGCCAGCAAGAGCAGGTACATGAGTCGTAACAAGGACCTGGCAGTGTTCCTGTTCGGATAATTCCAGAAGCGATTTAATGATCAACAACTGATTGTTCGGATGCTGGGAAGTTTCAGGTTCCTCTATTGCATATATAACAGGAACCGTAGACTTATGTCTCTTTCTTTCGACTTCCGCTTTAAAGAAGCTTAGTAAAATCAATCGTCTGACACCACTGCCACGCTTGTTCACAGGAATTGAATTGTCCCCCGTTAAAGATAACTTGAAAAGGGAGTTCCATTTCGGTTCCGAACTGAAATAAGGATTAAGTTCATTTGCCAATGTTTCATCGATATCCTTAAGATGACTCAATGTTCTTTCCGCTACATCTTCAACACTTTTCTGGATTACTCCAACAATTCGGGCTAGTTCATGCTCAACCTGTTTTATTGCCTCCGTAACAGCAAGTTTCATTGGGTCTTGCACTTCCGTATCATCATCTCTACTTGCCCTGTCTGATTGAAATAATGAATATATAGGGAGGTTGTTTTTCAATGTATCCCATATTGATTTTGCGTCTTCTTTATTTAGTGGGATTTCCTTTTCAGCCAGATTTAACTCATCTCTTTTGTGTTCATATATCGCCTGACGGATGCTTGAACTCGTTCTCAAATCGACTTGACTTTCATCTATTGAAAATTCTTTCAGCTTCTTTCTTAAATCGGTAATTTTCAATAGAAGAAGATCAGACACTTGGGGATTTGACGGGTGTATACATTTGGAAAACACGATGTCTTTCGGACTAGATTTCGAACAATCAAATATTTTGTAGATCTCTAAGTCTCCATCTTCATTTAACAGAAACTCCTTTTTTAAACTAGTCGCAGTTGTGGAATCTATGATAATTTTGTCTTCGAAATCGGTAAAAATGCATCCTATTCGAACCTCTTTACTTTCGTTGAAAACACACGCATCGGAGGAGTCTATTTTTACTAATAAATTATTAAAGAAGATCTCCAACGCCTCAAAAATAGTGGATTTACCAGCATCGTTTTTTCCAATAAACGCAGTAAAGTCGGAAATCTCTATGTATGTTCTACCGCTGTAGGATCTGAAGTTTTCAAGAATCAGTGTCTTTAGTCTCATTTTGTCCCCCTCGAATCAAAGGTTTATAAAACATCATTTTTCTTCATTTTACCATTTATTTAGTTGAAGGTATCTTGAAAAATAAAGATAATCGTTGCCACATTAAACTACCCGTTAGCTTAGGAGGAAAAAGATGTTCTGCGAAGATTGGTTTTTGTC
>CAYVFQ010000133.1:1614-2335 GCA_964451045.1 uncultured archaeon | reverse complement strand
GTGATAGATATCTTTAAATATGGGACTGTGATAAAACTTATATATGTCTTCCAAAAAAGCAGGTTCTAAGAAAGGATTCAGCGCCTTGGAAAAGGAATTAGAAGATACGAAACTTGTCAAAGAAAAGAGGGAAAGCAGAGAGATAGCATCTGGTAGAAAAGAGGTTATTGAAAAGGTTGTGAAATTCACTAAGATTGCAAGTCAGCAATACGGTAATATCATCAAATCCGTTCTTATTTTTGGGTCAGCTGCGAAAAAAGACATGAAAAGGACGTCTGATATCGATGTGTGGGTGGTGCTCGATGATACTGCAACAAAAAGCACAGCAGATTTTGATAAGATAAACACGCATCTGTATCTAATAGCCCACGAGTTGAAAGACCTCCACATACAAACAACCAAACTTACGGAGTTTTGGCAATGGATGAAAATGGGAAGCCCGGAACTTGTGAACTTTTTGCGTTATAGTTTGCCTATCTATGATACTGGATTCATAAAACCGGTGAAGAGGATGCTTGAGATGGGGCTTTTGCCTCCGAGCGAGGAGACCATAAAGCTCAAGGCACGTGCATCAAAAACCAGAATGAAAAAAATAGAACTTGACATAAAATCACTGGTGTTCGAGCTGAGATATGCCGCACTGGATGCATGCCAAGCAGTTGCGATGCACTATTATAAGGAACAGCCAGACGCAAAAGCTGTCCCGAAGATACTGGAAAGG
>CAYVFQ010000133.1:0-1604 GCA_964451045.1 uncultured archaeon | reverse complement strand
GGCTTGTGAAAGACAAGAAACTCGATGCCCAATATGTTAAGAAATTTGAGAAACTGAACAAACTATGGAAGGACATAGACCATAAAAAGATAAAGAACATAGACGGGAAATATTTGGACGACGCGCTTGAATTGGCAAAGGACATAGTGGGACGGATGGAGAAACTGCTGCCGAAAGATATTACTGGAGAAAATAAAAAGATAAAGTAGAGTTGGATAGACATGGCAAAGAAGAAAAAAACAGCAAAACCGAGGAAGAAAAAGGAGAAACTTCTTGTAACTAAAGAAGAGCGAATGAAAGAAGTTAAGAAGTTCACAAAGGAAGTGCTTAAAAAATACGGCAAGCTCATAAAATGCATTGTCGTTATGGGAAGCGTTGCAAGGGACGAGTTCAAGCCAAAAAGCGACATAGATGTTTTTGTTGTTATTGATGATACGGCCAAACCTATTTCAAAGCAGATGCAAGGCGAGATAGATACAAAAATAGAGAAGATAGCCAAGGAGATTTCAAAATCAAAGGCGTTGTCAATACAGCCGAGCTACACTTTAACCGAATTCTGGGACTATGCACGCGTATGTCATCCGATAATATATAATTTTATAAAAGAAGGGACGCCCGTATACGATGCAGGATTTTTCATGCCAATCAAGCGGCTGTTGAAGATGGGACGCATACCATCTACAAGGGAAGCTATAGAAAACTATATGGAAGGCGCGCCGAAAAAACTGATGCGTGCAAAAACGGTCAAATTGCTTATGCTTGCAGAGGATTGCTATTATGCAATGCTGAATACAACCCAAGCTGTTCTTATGTTCATGGGCTTGGCTCCTCCTGTGCCAAACAAGGCATATGATGATGTGAAGAAATATCTGGTTGAGCCGGGCATACTTGAGAAAGAATATGCTGATTGGCTGAAAGAGATAATCGAAATACGAAAGAAGATTGAACACAAGGAAATGATGGAAGTCAAAGGGGAGTTTGTTGACGAATGGATAGATAGATCGGAGAAATACATTGAAAAAATGTTCAGTTTGCTGGGTGCGCTGGAACAGAGGAAGAAGGAAAAGGTACTTGAACGCACTCACGAGGTTATGCACAAGGCAGCTGTGACATCTTTGAAGAGTCTGAAGAAGCTGCCAAAAAAGGAATCGCAGATACCGACTATCTTCAAGAGAGAATTCGTGGACAATAAGCTTATCGAAGGTTATTATTGGGACATCTGGAAGCGTATAGATACGATGAAGAAGACAGTCGACGAAGACAAGAAGAAAATAAAAGATATACCTGATGCTGAGGTTTACCAGATGAGGGAATTCGTTAGAAAAATGATACGCGATCTGGCCAAAGTACTCAAAGAGAAAGGCGTAGAAGACGTGGACAAACAAGAGAAATAGTGACAACGAATATGAGAGAGAAGCTAGTTGAAATGTTTCCGCAAATAATAGAACGAGCGAATCACCATCTTCCTTATTTACACAACAAAGAAGATTGGATGCTGACAGGAAGTTTGGCAGCATACGTTCAAGGTATTGATTTTACAGTAAACGATGCTGATATAATCAGAACTAATTATATTAGAGATTCACATGAACCATACATTGTAA
>CAYVFQ010000132.1:0-2338 GCA_964451045.1 uncultured archaeon | reverse complement strand
GCCGGGAGCGGCTTGAGGTTCTCGGGTTTTTCCTTATGAACGACCCGATAGATCTTCTCCCCCTCTTTTATCAGACCCAATCTCTCTCGGGCTTGCTTTTCCAGATAGAACGGATCGTCTTTGAGTCTGTTCTTCTCTATTTCAAAATCTATGATTTCTGCTTTGAGCATGCGGGACTCGTGATCCAAACTTTTGTTTTCCTGCCGCAGTGAATGAATCTGGAAAAACCCAAAGGGACCGGCACAAAAGCGGTAAACCAGGAAGGCGAAGATCAGAAGAAACAGGATCACCTTGATTTTCCTGTTTTTGGGGATGCCTCTTTGTTTGATTTTATCAAAGAAACTGCTCTGCGGAAAATGTTTGCTCTTTTGTTTTTTAAACATAGCGAATCGTAAATAAAATATACGTAATAGATTATTATAAAGATTATTCCAACAATTTATCAAGTAGAGATTCTATCATGTTTTATCCACAGCTTTTTATGTGGCCTTTTGATAGCGAGAGCCCAGCAATCGCGTCAAGTTTTTCTTTAACTTCAGGATGTATCTCTTCGGGTTTCATCTTCGACGCAATAAGATAAAGGTCTCTATGTGGTATTGGCTTACCAATTTTGTTTAGTAACGGAATAATAAATTCGTCACTAGCTTTGATGCGGACAAGACTAACATGGTCTCCAAAAAGGTCAGTACCAATTGGAATTTGCTTATTGAATTCAGCATCAATTGTGGAATCAAAAAGTGAGCCAGATTCTGCAAAATGTTTGATAACATTTGGATTTAGTAAGTAGTTCTCGATTTCATAGCGACGCCATCTGTTAACAGTTAAACCTTCTCTAATCATTTCCTCATCAGGTTCTTCTTTATTGTCTCCGTCAATTATACAAAGTCCTCTTATCTTTGGAAACGCAGCTCTAAGAGCAAAGAAGTGATTTTTTGCTTCCTTTAAGGAGCGTCCACCAAGATAATGAACGAAAGGATGCTCAAGGAATTTTCGAGCTGGATGATCTAGAATTTTCGCCCATTCACGTAAGATGCGCTCATCTGATTCCCCTTCAACATAGAGAATGGAATTAATTTCCTCTCCGAGAAGTAGGTCTAAATTTCGCAATCGTTTCAATGCCTCGCGGAGTTGATCTCTATCTACTGTTCTTATTAATCGTTTTAATTTTGTACCAAGCATTGCCACAACTCTTGATGGATCTGTAGAATCAAGAAGAATCTCTGAATGAGTGGCTATTATCAACTGACAATCGCGATCATGGGCAGCTTTTCTAAGAAGATCATATACTTCTTTCTGAAGGATGACATGAAGGTGCGCATCGGGTTCATCAAGAAGTAATACCGTTGCGGGTCGTGCGTAGAAAAAAGCCAGAAGCATAAGGACTTGAAGGGAACCACTTCCAATATTTGCAATATCTAAAGCACGCCCTCCCATTTTTGTGTATTCGCAAACTATATATGGTTGCCCTACTGAGTATCCTGGTCTCATAATAGTAATAGCGAAGAGTTCTTCCATTTGTTGAACAAGTGAATCCCAATGTTGATTTTTTTCTGAAATTTCCAAAAGAAGATTTCGAATAATTTCTCCTGGTCTTCCAAGTCCAATCAAGAGATTTTGATAACCAATATCGTGTTTCGGTTCTTCTGCTCCAATCCCAGAAAATGGAGGTATGTGAACTATTTGTAATTCCTTAGCTCCTTCAGGAATTACAACTGGTTCAGCATCATCTTTCTGCATAGATGGTCTTACGTAAACCATTTCCGCATTGGCGTATTGGAATTCCATAGCCAATTTCCAGTCGGTTCCTCTGTTTTTACCTTCTATAGAAATATCTATAAAATTAGGAGTTCCAGGTTTTACTTCCTTTCCTCTGGCATAAGGTTGGCGTTCATTCCATAACAAATTCATTTCACGCAGAGGTAATACCGTGAACTCCTTTCGTGTAAGGGGAACTCCGGTGCGCTTTTTTGCTTTAGGATGTTCTCCTCTTTCCTGTAACCATCGCTGAATCCCTAAAAACCATGTTGTGATAGCTTGCAGTAAAGTTGTTTTACCTGAGTTATTGGGACCCACCAAAAGTAATATGTCGTCTAACTGGAATTCTTCTTCTTGAAAGAGTTTAAAATTTCTGATTTTAACTTTTGTTATCATTGCAATCTGTAAAGAAAAATTAATTTATCTTATTTACCTAAATTGTAAAAAACCTTCTTGCCCAAAAACTGCGCTCTTGTTCCCAGTTCCTCCTCTATCCGCAAAAGGCGATTGTATTTGCAGATCCTGTCGGTGCGGGAAACGGAGCCGGTTTTTATCTGTCCGGCATTGACTGCCACCACGAAGT
>CAYVFQ010000131.1:0-2367 GCA_964451045.1 uncultured archaeon | reverse complement strand
GACTTTTGCAAAGATAATTGCAGGTGAACTCGATGCAGATGCGGGCAATATCAGGGACAACGTTTCGAAATCATACAAGCCACAGTACATAAAGACTGAGTTCGACGGCACATTACGAGAACTGGTTGAAAGCGTTGCAAATATCACGGATACATATAAAGCTGAAATTATTTTCCCTCTTGAGTTGGAAAGGTTGCTTGAAAAAGAGGTCAATCACCTGTCTGGTGGAGAGTTACAACGCATTGCCATTGCGCTGTGCCTTTCGCGGGATGCTGAGCTGTATCTGTTAGACGAGCCTTCTGCATTTCTCGATGTCGAACAGCGTTTGGCAGTTGCAAAGCTTGTGAACAAGCTTACAGACGTGCATGCAAAAAGCGCAATGGTAATTGACCATGACTTATTGTTTTTGAGCCAGATCGGTCATCGTGGCATGGTGTTCTTGGGTAAACCCGCTATTAGCGGAAAAGCGGAAAATATCGATGAGATGAAAGATGCTCTAAATAAGTTCCTCAAGCAAGTAGGTGTCACTTTCAGAAAGGACCCGCAAACGGGAAGGCCGCGTGCGAACAAACCCGGTTCCCAGCTTGATAGGGAGCAGAAGGACGTCGGAAACTATTTCACGATGTAAATCATCTGCAGAAACTCCTTATTTCTGTGACGAGCCTCTCAATGTTTTGCAGACGTGCGCTAATATTCTCGTATTGCATTCTCATATTTTCCATTTGTGATTTTATTAGATCCATCTCTGTTCTTAGTGATGGTGACGTCGAAGATGTTGAAGGAAAAACTGGTGATATTGGGGTAGGCGCTGGCGACCTGTGGAAGTCAGATGGTTTTAATTCCGGTTCCAATCTAGGCCTAGGTTGCAACTTTGGTCTGGGAAATTCGGGCTCATCAAGACTATCAAATTTTCGTTTTTTCTTTCTTTTGAATATATCAAGCAATCCCATGAAATAAATTGTGTCTAGGCGCAAATTAAATTTATGTAAATACAAATTTTCATTATGATGAACAAAAAGAATGTTATTGTTATTTCTGGTCCTCCAGGCTCAGGTGGGACATCTGTGGCCAAAGAATTGGCTAAACGACTTGGTTACAGATACTTGGGACTCGGTCAGTTACAAAAAAATTTAGGTAAGTCAAAAAAGGAAAGTAAGGCAGCCTTGGAGTCATGGTCAACTGAAAAAGGTGCTGCAAAGAAGACGCATGAAGAACGGGACGAAATGCAAATAGCTGAAGCGAAGAAAGGGGATATCGTTATTTGCGGCAAATTGTCAGTACATTTTCTCAGAGACCTCAGTGATTATAAAGTTTGGCTGGACGTACCGTTGAAAGAGCGTGCAAAGAGAACATCTGGGCGTGACGGAATAAGTGTTGATCAGGCTGAAAAAGAGATTTCGAAGCGCGAGAAAATCGAACGTGAAGAATGGGAAAAAATGTACGGATTTGATTATTTTTATCAGAAAGAACTTGCTGATTTTGTCTTGGATTCATCTGGACTGACACTTGATGAAACAGTTGAAAGGATATTGGAATTTATAAAAAATAAATGACTGTTTTATCGTCCAGTCCTTACACCTGCGCCTGACAGTTCTGGCATCTCAAAACCAGCTTCGGTAATTCCAAGCTCCTCTCTTATAGCAGCTGCCAGTTTGAATGTCTGTTCTTTCAATATCTGTATGTACCTTCTTCTCACATCGTTGTATACCAGCTTGTGGTATGTCCAAACAAATGGCATGCCTATCATTTTCTCGAATCTATTTTTGAACTTGAATTCGGTCTCTAAAATAGGTTTTATCTCTATGTATATCAGCCCATTAGGATCGTTAGGATCGGAAGGCTGCATACCAAACACTCTTAGTTTAACTATGGGTTTTGAAAAGTTATCAAGGCTAGCATCACCAAATTCCAGCTCGAAGAAGAATTCTCTGGGGTCGGTTGTTATGTCCCATTTGAATCTCTTTTCAAAGATGTTCTTCCCTCGACCGTGGAACACGATTTGCATCCATTTCGGGAGCATCCCATAAATTCTGAATGGATTAGGCCCTTTATACTCTATCTTAAGTTTATCCGACGGCGCCAACACGTAGTCGAACATCTTGTAAGATTCCACTGCCATTGCAATCAATTAATAATTGTATTTTTTTCTCTTTAATTCTTTGCAGAAGTTGTAAGTTAATATCTGGCCTTTACCAAGAGATTGAAAAACTCTTTCAGTTCAGTCTGTATCTGCAGTATGTTGTCCCTGCACTCCGTTATCCACTGATATCTCCTCTCTTTGTAAAATACTTTGTGATAGAACGTCCTGAACATTTCGTAGAAGAAGCTGCGCTCCCATACAGTGTATTGCGCGTATTCCGTTCTTAA
>CAYVFQ010000130.1:0-2376 GCA_964451045.1 uncultured archaeon | reverse complement strand
TAATAAGACCGTCCAAATGCCTTCTTATTACACTATCAGTTAGTGAACTTCTAGTTACAGTATATTCATTTTTTCCATCTATTTGTTGTGGATAGCAATCTTGTCTTACTATGAAAAGTTTTTTAATAGCTTGAACTATCATTAGACAACCAATTTAATCTTAGACTAAAATATATTAATACATTTTCGATAGTTCGTTTCCTGTGAGACTATTATCAATCACTTCAAACCATTGAAACCTCATAAAGTTAGCGATAAGCTATACGTTATAGCGTATAGGTTAATTGACTTTTTCAACAGAAGACACTTTTTCAACAAAGCCCTTTTTTCCGGCTTTGTTTAGAAAGTACCCAAATACACCGACTTTTTAAACACTTTTATGACTTTTTAAACAATGAATTATTATGAAAAAAGAAACCACTATGATAGATTATAGCTGGATAAAGGAAATGTTAAAAGAACAAAATATAGATGACCGTCTTTTAGTTAATGATGTTAAAAAAGTATATGAAAGAATGCTAGAAGCCGCACGAAAAGGTAAACAAAATAATGAAGATGGTATAGTCCACTACGGTGAAATAATGAAAATTGCTGGTCTAAGGATAGAAGACCCACATGATAGACATACTGTATTAGGTACGATGTTGGGTGCTATGTCAGTTCACGAACGAGCGTGTGATAGACCTCTTTTGTCTGCAGTAGTCGTTCTTAAAGGGGACGTAAGAATACCTGCGGGTGGGTTCTATAGATTGTTTAACGATACTGATATGAGCGATGATGAGTTTTGGATTAAAACAATAAACGATGTGTGGGATTATTGGAGTAATACTTAGTTTTTTTAAACAGAATTGTCATTTTTTCAAACAATCAGTGATCGTTGTTTAGCGGAAGTGTGGTCGGAAAAGAGTATATAATTCGTGGTCGCGTAAAGAAAACCATGAAAGCTAAAGTAATAGAAGTGATAGATGGTGACACTTTCAAAATATCACCTAGATGGGAATGGAATGGACAAAAAGGCGATTTAGTAAGGCCGACAGGTTACGATACACCAGAAAAAGGAAGCCCTAAATACATTCAATTGACCAACAAGTTGAAGGCTTTGATTCTAGGAAAACTCATTGAATTGAAAACTGGATATAAAATAGATCGTGGGCGGTTGGTCTGCGATGTCTACTTTAATGGTAAACATCTTGCCGAATATTTCCCAGAATACAAAGTTTAGTTGACCTATTTTTTTTAATAGGTCTATTTTTTACTTATTCCAGTTGCACCATTCACAGTCATCATCATCCTCAGGCCCAGGCTTTGTTTAATTAATATCTTAAACATGCTTTTTTATTTTTTCTAGGTCCTCTTCAAGGAATCTTTCCACTCGCCTTGACATGATTATGCCTTTTTCTTCGCACGCCTTGGAATATTTGTCCATCAGTTCTGCATTGATGCTGAAAGTTATTGCTTTCCTCCCGTTCTGGTACTCTGCCATATTCATCAATATTGATACATCATATTTATAAATATACGGATGTATTATTTTATTGGCGTTAACGCCCTCTGCAAGGGTCTGTCGATAGGCCCTCTGTTAGCAGGGATCGATAGGATAAAGATTAATTAGGCTCTGGCGCACTGGAGAATAATTAGTTAAATGTTCGCAACCCCTTGCAGAGTTCAAACTTCTATTGATATAAAATATTTTGTTTTTGCACTTTAAATAGCTTTTACAATTTCAAGTTTTGTTCCAATTGCACCAAGGGCAAGTATCGCTGCATTCGGGCTCAGCACCCATCAATGTCTCAATGGCATCCAAAAACAGCTTCTCCCCATTAGCTTTGTTCGTCTCTATCTCAACAACGTCAACAGCGAAATCAAACTTCCCATTCCCGTTCGCCTTAGTTGGATAATAAAACACCAACAGTGCAAAATTGCCAGTCTTCATACCATTCTTTTCGAGTAGAAACGTATACACATCCATCTGATTCTGATAGTAGCTTGCAGTATCTTCCTTGAGCGGAAACCCACGCGTCTTAAAATCCAAAGGAACGTGTTCACCATCAACAGTAACAAACAAATCGTCCAATGCACCTCTCAATATTATTCCAGTAGATTTATGGACGAACCTCAACCCTTTAAAATTGTTCCTCCAGACATCCAATTTTTTTCTGTTTTTAAATAGGCGTCCATCTACCTTTCTCTCAATCTCTGGCGGTAAACAGCCTCTGCTTCTGTAATCGTCAAAATGCTTCTTCAGAACTAGATCCATACCGTTCGGGAGTGAGGCGAATATCCCGCTCGGTCTCTTTATGCCTTTGTTCACATCAAGCCAAAAACACCGTTTGCAGTCGTGAAATAGCGACAGCCGAGAAGGCGATAGGATTATCT
>CAYVFQ010000129.1:0-2383 GCA_964451045.1 uncultured archaeon | reverse complement strand
GACGTGAGGATGCCAAGCCGAATATGTACTAAGTGCGGGGAGAGAAAAGATATCGAGGAATTCCCCTGGAAAAGTAAGCAAAAAGGCCGGCGACATGCAGGTTGTAAAGACTGCACAGCGAAGCGATCACATGACTGGTACGAAAAAAACAAAGAAAATCACATTGGGCATGTCAATCGTTCCAGAGAAGAATACAGGCAAAACGTCGAAGCCTTGCGTAGCAATTTGCTCCAACAGGTCCGCTGGTAAGGTAAAATCGCCCTGGTAGGTCATGGTGGTTGCTCCTTTCTTGAAGTTTGGTCGCTTCAAAGGATACACCAGACCTACCGTTTTTTGGGCGGTTAGAAATTACAGAAACAACGATACACTACTTTGAATGAGGGCTACAACATTAAATTAGCAGATTAGGCTGTTTCACAGTTAATGCAGAAACATGGAATTACTCCGTCGGCGGACATTTCTCAAGCACCATATGATCTCGATATAGACTGGTTCAAGTGGATCTTGAAATTCTGGGGACAGCCCGATGTTTTTATTCTGTTGCCTAGGCCAGGATTGAAATGGAGACGGTTGTAAGGAGGAAAAGGAAAAAGAGAATAATACGGGGAATATCAAAATTGGTTGACCATAAGCGAAATTATTAATTTTATATTGAAAACTGCGATATAATTGCTCCCGGCACTCCACATTTTCACTATAAGGCAGAGCAGAAACCATGTCGGCTAAAGATGACTTGAAGAACTCCTTGGGCAATGAAAAGGCTTACTATAAGGGTAATATTGAATTTGCGGTAAGAGCAGTTAGTCTTGTCCCTCACGCTCAAAGAAGACTAAAAGAAATAGAAGCAGAGGAAGCGGTGGTGGACCAGCTTCCGGATGACGTGGCCGAAGAAATAGCGCAAAAAATGCTCCCCATTCAGCGGCATGAGGAAAGAAAAGCGTCTATCCTGCTGCCCCAGGCGTCAGCTATCAGTGAAGAAACAATAAGGTACATGATCACCGGTTCCGCGACGATCTCGGTTTATGCAGCATATGTTGATAACGTAGCCAATTATGAGTATGAAGAAGGCGCCGTTGCCTGGGCGGGACCTGTGAAGGAGATATTCGTAACTTTGGCTAGCGATGTGGAAAGGAAAAACCGTATCCATGACCAGCTAACCAAACTGGCTAGCCAGTTGGGGGATACTTTTAATACGGCTGAGGACGTATATGAAAAAGCCAGAGGCGGAGCAAACCTTGTCAGCGAAGGTGTGATGGCCATGAGAGTTGTTCTCCAAGATTTTTGGGGACAGCTGGCAGAGTTGGCAAGAAGGAAGAAGCCCGGAAAGACACGTTCATACAACGGACTGGAGATGCGTAAAGAGACGCACCGAAAGCTTGTGGCCGAGTGTTTGGTCAATCAAGAGGAGGAAAGGGATAAGATCCTCCTGCATTTTGATATAATGGCTGGCCTGCACAAGAAAATGTCGGCAACCGATTTCGGCAAGAACCTGCTTGGCAAGGACATCGAACGGATGGAATCCATTCATACCAGTTGGATAATCCTCTTAAGCGATCTGGTGGGTATTATTGATGGATAGCTTTTACAAGAACTTCGTTTCTATCTTTACTGCCATCGATCTTAACCTGGAAAAGAAGCTCATCCTGCCGGCTTTAATGCTTATTTATTCGGCGATTGATATAGTAGGAGGTTTGGAGCGAAAGAAAGAGAATATTAACCTAATAAGCATTGTTCCTTTTTCTTTAAAAAACTTACCCACACCATTTATATCTCATCCCGGAATAACGGAAAGCGATTCTGCACGAAACGATAGAAAAATCCATATAATATGAGGGTTAAGTTGAAGTTTATCATTTAGGACAAAAATCCGTGCGGATTGATATAGATATCCCTAAGGGTGAAAAACAGCGTTTATTCCTGGATTATCTAAATTCGAGACTCAGGAATGTTTGCCTGAATTCTACTGGTACTGCAACATTTCTTAACGATCGATCTTTTCAAAGTTCTACCACTGGGGTCTTTCTATTTGGGAACACAAAGGTTGTCCTTACTTGGCATATTATCAAAACTTCGGATGGCAGTTTACAAGCAGTTGAAGTGAAATGCGAAGACGCTTTGAAGGATGATGCTTCTTGGAGAGAAGCTGCACAACAACTTATAGGATCCGCTCTAGCTGCTACTCTAGGGGAGAAGAAACAAAAATTCTTTTTCCATCGGGTCTTTTTTTACATAGGACCTCAACTAGACGGAGAATATTGGATTTCGGGTTTTCGTTTTGCTCCTGCACTTCCAAATGACGAAGAACCTCAGCTTCTTAATGCTGAACGGGTTGTATTGTTCGACTTAAATCTAGAGTCTATTGATAGCCTAAACGCCATTTCAC
>CAYVFQ010000128.1:0-2395 GCA_964451045.1 uncultured archaeon | reverse complement strand
GTCGATTTTCCTTAGATATGCCTATCTTAGGAAAATCGATGTGTCTGCTGAATTCACTTCTTCGAAATCCATCTGCAGACCAAGGGGCGAATGCCCCGCAGCAGGAACATGGTGTTATAAGATGTCCCCGACTTCGAAGTTTTACTTACACATATTCATTTTTTCTCTTTATAAGACTAATTTGAGTCTTGGACCAATTTCCTCAAATCCTTCTTTTTCATAAAATTTAATCGTTCGAACCCACTTGTCTCGATCCGGCGCCCCTACCTCAATACGTCTCCACGCCCTAGATTCTGCAAAACTAACTACTTCTTTTATTAATTCATGACCAATATTCATTGAACGGTATTCAGGTAGCACATACAATTCTTGTATCACTCCAAAACACCCACCAGCATATATGGAGCAAGTTTCTGTCACTGTTAAAATACCTATGCAATGATCAAATTCATTAAATGCCAAAAATCCAGTAAAAAAATCAGACCTATTAAGTAATTTAACGCAAAGATCATTATACTTTTCTTGTTCAAGCACTTCTCCACTTAATTCAGAGAGCAATGAAACTACCATCAAAGTTAAAATACTTGCATCTTCTGTTTTGGCTTTCTTGATTTTCAACATTATCACTCACCAGTTCTACTGTGAATTTTAATTTCCATTTATCTTTGCGGGGATTTCTTATAACGTTTTGTGTTCCTGACGTCGATTTTCCTTAGAAATGCCTTTCTTAGGAAAATCGATGTGTTTGCTGAATTCGCTTCTTCGCAAATTCTTCTGCAGACCAAGGGGCAAAGCCCCGAAGCAGGAACATGGTGTTATCGGATGTCAATGCCTTCCTCGAATAAACTAACGTTCATCGTTAGCGGAATTGTTGTTGCTTTATATGAAATAGAACATGTTTGCTTAAAGGACTATCTTTCTCAACTTTCGAGTAATGGAACATTTTAACAAAATCCATCCCAATTTTTATCATTACGTTTTTTGAAGGAGTATTAACATCGGCTGTAAAACTATAAACATCACTAAAACCCAAGTTGTTAAATCCATACTGTAAACAGGCTGCTGCCCCCTCAGTTGCATACCCTTTTCCCCAAGCCTCTTTTTTTAGTCGCCAGCCTATTTCGATACATGGCGTGAAATCAGCCTCGAATGTTGCCCTGTGAAATCCTATAAACCCTATAAAGTCTTTAGTTTCCTTTACTTCGACAGCATATAACCCAAAACCACATTCCTTAAATTCGGCTATAATTGATTGATAAAATTCATTTGTTTCTTCAGTCGATAAGGTTTTAGGAAAATACCTCATGACCTGTTCATCTGCATTTAGTCGACTAAATGGCTCTAAGTCTGTTTCTTCCCAGTCACGCAATTTCAATCTAGATGTTTCTAAATATATCATTTTTTACCTCCGAAAATTATTGGGTGTTTTAGCGTTAAAACCCCCATAGTTTAACATGATATGATAGCGTAGTTTGAACTATCCTGCCAGTTAGTTGAATGATGTGAATTTAGAAGTTGCATTGATTTCCGATAACGTTCTTGTGTTCCTGACGTCGATTTCACTTAGATATGCTTATCTTAGTGAAATCGATGTGTCTGCTGCTATCTCTTCCTCGAAAATTCTTCTTGCAGACCAAGGGGCGCAAGACCCGAAGCAGGAAAACGGTGTTATCCGAAGCATTCTTGAGTTAGCTCACAAAATAAAAAAACATCTTGGAATTACTCAATCGAGCTCCTGATGTCTTTAATAATTCTGCTTATTTAATCGTCTAGCCTGATGTAATATCGTAATGAGTTCCACATTTTCTGTTTGTTGTATTCTATATATGATTCGGTAACTCTTAAAAATCTTTTCTCTTGTTCTTATATCCTTAATTTCAGGTACAACTCTCCCTGCATGTGGAAAATCCGGAATTTTCAATATTTCTCCAATGAGTTGCTTAATAAAGTCTCGTGCATTCTCTTCAGAGTCCTGCTGAATATATTCATGTATAATTCCCAGATCCTTTAACGACCGGGGAGACCAGATTAATTGAGCCATTTCGAAATGCTCTCCATGGCTTCTTCATGTGAAATACCCTTGCCTTCATCCAGTTCCTTCATTCCCTCTTCAATTCTTGCCCGAACGTAAAGTTTGTATAATATATCTTCCATTGTCACATTATCTGGTAATTCTTGAATCAGCCTTATGACTTCTCCTTTAACACTCATCCTTGAGTCACCTCTACTTCAAGTTTTTATTTTCTTTATTATAATTCAGATTTTCTTCCTTGTGTTAATCATTCTTGGTTTCAATCCATGGTTTTATAACCCTGTCTTCAATGTTTCGGATAACGTTTGGTGTTCCTGACGTCGATTTCACTTAGATATGCCTATCTTAGTGAAATCGATGTGT
>CAYVFQ010000127.1:0-2398 GCA_964451045.1 uncultured archaeon | reverse complement strand
GCTTTCACTCGAACATTTGTATGCGAACTTTGTTCAAATATCTCTGACAGCAACAAAAAACGAGTTTCTTTCGATAAACGCTTTGACCATTGACTATATTGATTTGCAGCTAAAGAGCTTTCTATCAAAAGAGTGGTCCCATCTTTATCCAATTTACCCAAGGATCTAAGATCCTGATAAAAAATTTCTAATTTGTCGGACGCGACAAGTGCCCGATCTTGTTTCCACTCTGTAAGAGCCTTTGTGAATAGTTCGGTTACTTTTTTATTCTGTTTTTCTTCAGGAGTTAACCGTTCAAAAAATATCGTTCCAAGAAAATCATGGATAAGTTCGTAACCTATTAATTCTGATTCGGAAAATATTGAGTGAATTACACGACGTTGAACCAAAATATCAAGCACAATATCTAAAGTCTTTCTATCAATATCGGTGTGCTTACTTAATTCATCATGATTTAGTACGATTCGCGACCCGTTTGCTCCTGTTAATTCGTTCAATATTTTTTTTGCGATTTCTTGGTGAGCATTTACTAATCCCTCGAAAAGTTTTTCGTCGAAATAATTTTTTATTATATTTTGACTCGTCCCGAGAGCGTTGTAGAAATCAATACTAATAAGCTCTGAACCAACTTCTCGTTGTTGGTAAAAATAATCGAGAAGCGTAGAGCATGTTATTTGAAGATAAGGTGGATAGATTTGGTCACCGCCCATTTCCATTAAGTCAATAAGTAGCTGCTTATTTAATTGCTCTTCATAGTTAATATTTAGCTTTGTAAGTGGCTGAGTAATTGCAAGCTTGGCTTGATTTATGTCTAGCTGTTTTAACCGCAGTGTATTGTTTAAAACTTCATTGAGTCGAAGGGTTTGTGTCCATTCTTTAAAACTGCCAAGAAAATCTTCTCTTATGGAATATAGAATTCTTAAATTTCCTTTTCTAGGTAGATTTATATGAACGATTTGTAGAAATGATCCAATATTATCCCTTTGTTCATCAATCAGTTGAGTAAATATTTCTTCAGCCTGATCAACGATAATTAATATATCCAGTTCATTATTTTCAATGAATGAGATAAGTTTATAGCCGAACTCTTGAGGATTATGAAAATTATCAAGGCTTTCTTGTTGACCAATAGGAGGTTCACCGTCTATTTTAAATTGTTTTCCAGTAAGATTTGTGCTCACCAGTCGAACAATATCTTCGTATGGTCTGGTTGAGATAACATGCCATTTTCCAGATCTGGCAAGATGATGAAGTAAACCAGCGTTAATTAATGATGTTTTGCCGACCCCGGATTCTCCATATAAAACCACATTAAGATGACTTTCCATAAGCCCTACGAGCTTCGCGGCATCATCATCTCGTCCATAGAAGAGATCGTAGTCAGCTGGAGTAAATGAATCGAGAAGTTTATAAGGATTACGAGGGTAATCATCTCTTGTTGCTTCGATTTGATGATACTCCTCGAAATAATTGTGAATGATTTCGGGATGTTTTAGTAATTTATTCTTTATCTCGTGGGCATCCCAGAAATGAGCTCTATATGGTTGGCGAGGATCCTGATCTAGATCCTGCAAAGTTTTTATTGCATGGGCAGAAAAATCACTAGTTGCCAGAACGAGAAGGCCATCTGCTTTATGAGAGGAGAGATAACTAAAAATTTCTCCGATATCAGATGGACTAACTGATCTACCCGATTTCGCAAAATGCTTGCATTGAACCATCCAAGTAAAATTTTTCGTTTGGCCAGATTTAGATGTCTGTATTTCCTCTACCCGCAGATCCAAACCCATTTCTCCAGATCTCCCCCCTGGAAGCACGTTTAAAAAACCCTCAGCTTCTAAAAGATCCCGGCAAAGATCTTCAAATTGTTGCCATTCTAATTTGGTAAAAATAATTCTATCTGATAGTGAGGCCATTGAATATTCTTCCTGCCGCCTTTGATGGGCTACGGAAAGATGTTAATATCATGGTTAAAAATCTTATGATCAAATCATCTTTAGGTGTTACTCTGTTAATAGAATCTGGTGCATTTACTCTGCCAGCGCCTTGAACGCTGCCTGAGCTGGATCGCTATAGAAATCGATCTGGATCTTGTCGATTACATCAGCCGGCAATTCGGCAAAATCGCGCCGGTTTTCGGTGGGGATCATGACGCGTTTTGCGCCAGCATCCATCGCAATGCGCAATTTATCACCCAGGCCCTCAACCCGGCTCAAGACGCCGTGGATGCTCATCTGTCCCAGGACGACCAGCCCGCTGGCGATTCTGCGACCCAAAATCGCTGAGATCAAGCCAATGTAAAATGCGACGCCCAAATCATTGGCATCTTTTCCCTGCATCAAACTCATCACCTGCACATTGATATCGTAGGAGCTGATATCCCGGTCAATCCCAATCC
>CAYVFQ010000126.1:0-2404 GCA_964451045.1 uncultured archaeon | reverse complement strand
CTTTTTGGTATCGCCAAGCGTCAAAAAAGACAGTGATAGCTTTCTCGGAATAGGTCGACTTCAATTGTGCTTCCATTTTTCTAAGAAGTGTGGTCTTGCCATAACCCCACCCCCCAAAGACACCCAAAGTGAATTGGGGGTCAGTTCCCATGATTGCAGAGGTAAGGGCGGAAGCATATTCATCAAAACCAAAAGAAACTTCATCCTCTGGCACGTCTAACAATAACCGGAGATCTTTATCTATTTTTTTATCCAAGTATTTGTACTATCCTTATATTTATTCTAAATAAGCTACTAATTAACCTAGATGACAATAGTAATTTTGATTATAATGTAGACAATGAATTATAACAACATTTCATGGAATGATGTAAGAATGGGCAATATTGGATATGAACAATCATCATCAATATAAAATAATTAAGCAGTTGATTAACACATATCAATCTGCGTATAACATGGATTATACGCATTATGCTCTTCAGTAGGAAGAGCGCTTAACAACGTAAAAAGTTTGGACTAATCGAATGCTATACTCCATTCATCGAAGGGAATTCCATTGGAAAGTTGTCCATAATAAACACGATCCCTTATTTGTTCCGAATAGATACTAATGTCCCAAAGCCGCATAGGACCCTGACCCTGACCAAGTAGATTTGTTTTGCGAAAATATTCTTCTAACTGACGCATATCTGAAAATACCCAAGCCAGTTTTGAGAATAAACCAGAAAGTAGGACACCTAGGGGTCTAAAATAATCTTTTTGTCCTTCACGACCTATTGCATGACACACGTAAGCAGTAGCTGCTGAGCCATTCGGGCCATATATTTCTGAAAGGCTCCCGTTGAAGGATGGTAATTTTGGGCTCAGATAAGTCATTTTCATTATTGACCAAGTAGCTAAATCTGATATTGTTATATAATCGATGCATTCAATGGGATGCTGTACATAAGTTGCATCAGCAACGCTAAGTGATTTTTGTATATTATCTAGAGGGGTTGACTTCTTACTCTTCCATGAGTGGGAATGTGCCAAGAGACCGTAAATTATATTGGAATTTAACTCTTTATACGGTGTGCCATTTCTTTTGGGTAGGGACTGCCGGATCTTAGTAGCGGTTTTCACGGCATTTATGATATGTTCTGTTTTGAGGGTAGTTTTACATTCAAAAGCAGCTGCTACACCTCCGGACAAGTATAGCTTCTTATCCAATAGAATCTGGGGATAAGAAGGATATAAAACTAGCAAATCGATTTGGGGGCTAGTGTAACCAGAATCTGTAAGGATACGACCTTTAGTGACAATATGGAAATAGGATGGAAGCCATTTTCTAAGTAGGGTTGCCCAATTCTCCTCTCCCTGATCCCCTGCTGTGCCTGGGTCTTGTGAGGCACGTTTTCTTATACGAGCGTATTCTTTCGCAATTTCGTCGTGAGAAGAAATCACAAAATCGTGGATGTCGTGTTGTTCCATTATCATTCAAACCAACTTAAATGCTTATCGAAAAAGAATATTGCCAACATGCCAGTAGGTGTGAAGTCGTGGTGACAACAATCACGCCAATGCCTCCCTCCTCGATATTTTAAATCTGTAGTGGTTGATTTTCAATGCTGTGTATAATTGCACTTGTACGCCAATGCTTTAGAGGATATCTATATACATATTAACGAAGAAATACAAAATACTCATTACAAGTATTCGCTTTTATTGTATTTAGTAGCGATGTTTTAGGTGTTATAAATGTAGTCGCGCATTTCTTGCTTTAGCAATCAACTTGGCGAACGAACTAGCTTTTTCCTCGCCATTCTCTTGTGCAGCTAATTTCAATAACAAGGAACCAATGACGACTAATTTAAATTTGTACTTTACAACCATGTCAGCGGCTTTTTCAACAGTCAAATCTTCATTAAATACGATATCTTTGTTATTATCATTCCACAAACTTGGTTGTTTCACGCCTTGTGGTCTTTGTCCTGTTTTTAGGTTATTTCTAGGTCGTTGGTATCGTTGATACCCAGGAATATTTTCAATAACTGTCTTTTTATCTTGTTGTCTAACCGGAAGCATTTTATCAGGTATGATATCTACTTTATCACTTCGTCTTAATAATACCGATTGTCCAAATTGCAATTTGAACCATTGCCAAATGCTGGGATTTTTATCGTTTTTTATATATTCAGAACTAACAGGGAGGACTTCTCCAAATCCCTTAAGAATCCACTTCTTATCAGATTTTCCTAAAGCTTTATTTTGTGAAACTGGGGGCTGCCAATACAACAAATCAGGATAAGCGTGGGATTGTTCTTTGACACCCTGACTGATATTAAATAACCTTTCTGATTCCTTGTTCATATAAGAGAGGTCCATCAATTGGTCGGGCGGGTCTGTTCTCGCTAGTATACCC
>CAYVFQ010000125.1:0-2417 GCA_964451045.1 uncultured archaeon | reverse complement strand
GTATATCCGTTTAAGTCCGGGCTTGCTGCCGCTCAGGCTGAGATAGTCGAGCACGCTGAGCCCTTCGAACCTCGCCGGCTCCTGCCAGCCCAGACTGATGCCTCTTTTTGCCCTCTCCGAGACCGACATTCCGGTGATATCCTCGCCTTCGAAGACGATTTTCCCGGCGGTGGGACGGTAGCCGTTGGAACCCATAATCAGGTAGGCAAGAGTGGTCTTTCCCGTGCCGTTTTCTCCAAGCACGCCGTGTATCTCACCCGGCTCGATATGCAGGGTCAGGGCGTTGATTATAGGCTTTTTATCTATGCTTAAAAATAAATTCTCGACATCAAGCATGGTTCTTCCTCCGGTCCGTATTACGGTAAATACTCTATAATTCCGCAACAGGTAGACGGACGCCACCTCAAGTATAATAAATCAAACGCTCTAACTCAAGAGTAGTACTATTTATAGCTCATTATATGATTTATTAAATCCCATCCCCCTGTATCCCTTCAGGGAGAATCCTTCAGGATAAACCCCCTTCCCCTTAATAAAGTCTTGTAGTATAAGTCTTGTTTTTAGTTCTTTTTGTCATTCCAGCGAAAGCTGGAATCCAGAAATCGTACCTGACCGCACCATCTTGAATACCGACTTCCGTCGGTATGACGACTTTTAGTACAAAGCCCTTGCAAAGGATAAAGGCGAATTGTTTTTTATGAAAGGGACTTACGCCTCTCTTTACACCTCCTTCTCTCTATACAGTCAATAGCACTCGTGTCTTTCTAAACCCAAATCAGAATAGACCCGTCGATAGTTACTGAAAAATTAGACTGCTTTCCGGTAAGTCACTCTCATATAATCAGGTATTTATACAAGTGACGAATTTCTGAAGTATGTTAGTCCATTTTTGAAGCACCCCCTTGCCTTTTTAAGTGGGAAGTGCAGAAATTATGGTAAGTTACCACATATTACTAATTTATTAGTTTTTGACCTTCTGAAATATAATGTTGAACAAATCGATCGGAGTATTCCCAAGGGATTTCAGGGGGATCTGGGTGTTGTTTGATACGCAACACATTCTCTAGTGAGATGCATCTGTTATCAAACCCCAAGACAGTCATTATTTTAATTGCCCCGGCATCGCCAGTACAAAACAATTCTTCCTGGCAAAGACCATGATAATATAATGCTATGATTTCTGCTTCTCCGTCGTCTAATCCTCTTACTTCATCAGGAGATAATATTTGGTCAATAATTCTAAAGACCGTCCCTATCTCAGTAGCATGTAACTCATGGACTCGACAAATGGACTGAATTTCCTCACAACCAATAACAACACGGCCACCTGATTCTGAAGAGTAGTAGTAAATTGATTCCTCATTAGCTACAATACTACCAGTAGCCAATGTGCATGATGCACAGAGGAAATCCCATACATCAACTTCGTGAGTATAAATGATCACGTTAGCGTCTAAGAGTAAGCATGGAAGATGGGGCGGCTGGTTCATCAGCTAAACCATACTCCTTTAAACGCTTGGATAAATCAGCGAGACTCACACCTAGAAGTTCAGCAAGTTTTGCCTTTGATATCTTTCCGTTTTGGTAACCGGTAAAGCATAGAGTTACGTATCGATTTGGGAACTCTTCATATTCGTAGTCATCTGCTCTAAGATCCATATTTAGCTGCTGAAATTCATCATCTTCAAGAATTTCAAATACCTGTTCACTCCTTAGCCATCCAATATTACACATTCTCCATAATAATGCTACACTAGATACTTCATATTCCTGAGCGATCATTATCAAATCAGTATAGCTAATGTTATTTTCAATATTTCTTTTCTCTAATGATTCTTTTAGACTTTCTTTCGGTAAAAGTAAACTCGAAGCAAAAGATTCAGCAAGTTTTTCAGCCTTATCACTGAACTCCAAATCTTCGTCACGCAAACTATTGTTATCCCACGTTATAAGATGGAATAATTCATGAGCTATACTAAAATGCCTTCTTCCTAAAACTTCAGAAGAGTTTATTAAAATTGCAGAACCAAAATCCCCTTTACTTGAAGCTCCAGATCCATCTTCTCCGAGATTCTTATAAAGAAACTTCACCCCATAGGAATCTTCTAATACTTTTGAAAGAGAGCAAGCTGGTTTAGGACCTAAACCAAACCGTTCACGAATGACATCCCCATATTTTGCAATCCTGATCACGTGTAAATCCGAATCAGGTAGTTCTAATTGAGATAACTCGCTAGGACTTGGCACATTGCACAAACGTTCTATAAGAGCATAATCGGTCGCAAATTTTATAAAGGAGGCTTCTATTTTTTCCCTATTGATATCAGGTTTCTTTCTCCAATATACCTTGTTTGAGATTGGGTACTCTTCAATGGCTAGCAAATCATAAATATCAACACAAAGAACACGTGCTAATC
>CAYVFQ010000124.1:0-2417 GCA_964451045.1 uncultured archaeon | reverse complement strand
CATAACAGGGAAAAGCTATTGATAAAAACAGGGATTTTTACTTGACAAAACACACTCCTTGCCACATCCTCATCATGTTGTAGGCAATATCTCCTTTAACCGCACGTTTATATTTTTCCCGATCATTCATAATTTGTTTTCGCTTCGAATTTTCAAAATCTCGCACTCGAACTCCCGTTTTTAATGATACCTCCAATATTGGCAAATCAGGAAATCCTGTCTGATTACGTTGTGAGAAGATTTGACCATTCCTAAGGACTTTCCAATGAGTTGGGATTTTCCCAAAACACGGCAAACCAGAATCTTTATACTCCGAATATGGGAAAAGATCGTCTAGCATCATTTTCTCCTCCCAATAACTTGCTCTAATAATCCTTCAGTTTCAACTTCAAGTTCATAAATCTCTGCTTTTATTTCGTCAAGCGATCGTAGTTGTACTGGTTTATAAAAATATTTTGTAAAGTTTATTTCATAGCCTATTTGTGTTTTGCTTTCATCAACCCAGGCATCAGGAGCAAAAGATAAGATTTCATTCTTGAAAAACTGTTCGATTCCTCCCATATACAATAATGGAATCTGCTCAGTATCACGCAAATTCGCGTCTGGTTCATATTCCACAATACATGGTTTACCATCAACAATATCAGCAAACAATCCATACAAAGCATTAGCATCTATTTTTCCAGCCTTGTGTATTTTCTTAATAACTTTTTCAGCGGTCTCATCGATTTGAGCTAAACTATTCCTGATGAAATTCAAACGTTTAGCAGAAAGCTTTACATTTAATCGATCAGCAACCTTGCTTAATTCTGAAACAAATAAATTGTAGTCATTTATTATTATGTATTGCATTTTGTCAGCCAACTCAGAAATTACAGTCATAATCTCCGTTTCTTTTTGAGCTATGCAAATCTTATTAAAATCAACTAACTTTCCCTTAGATAGATCCACACTTAATCGCAGCGGTCTTTCAACCGTAATTTTCCAATACCCAAATTCTTTATTATCAAATACCTTCGATTGCTCAGTTTGAGTAAATTGAATAAGCAGATCGGTGATTTCATTCCTTATTTCAGGAGTGAACTCACAATTTTTATTACCTAAGTTTTTCCTTAAAGGGCTCTTTAAGCTTGTTGCATCAATGAGTTGAACCTTCCCTCGACGATTCGGTGCTTTTCTGTTTGTAACAACCCAAATATAAGTCGCAATTCCGGTGTTGTAGAACATATTTTCAGGAAGTGCAATAATAGCTTCAAGCCAGTCATTTTCAATGATATATCTGCGGAGATTACTTTCTCCCTGACCTGCATCACCGGTGAATAAGGATGAGCCGTTATGTACCTCTACAATTCGGCTGCCAAGCTCAGTATTATGTTTCATCTTACTAATTTTATTTGCCAAAAACAGCAACTGGCCGTCACTTGAACGGGGGATCATTTTATAATCAACTTCACCATTATGGGTTACC
Organism: uncultured archaeon; assembly: GCA_964451045.1. Taxonomy (GTDB): domain Archaea; phylum Aenigmatarchaeota; class Aenigmatarchaeia; order CG10238-14; family SCSR01; genus CAYNTH01. The sequence continues at coordinate 949 of CAYVFQ010000124.1, read as the reverse complement.
ACAAAACGAATATCTGTAATATCACCCTTGCCACCTAAGCGTTCTAAGTCTGTTTTCCAACTCTTCCCATATGGTGGATTTGATAACATAAAGTCGAAACTTTTTGTTGGGAATCCATCGTTGGATAGAGTTGACCCATATGCAATATTCTCGGCTTGCAATCCTTCGCCTTTAAGCAGCATGTCTGCTTTGGTGATAGCATAAGTTTCGGGATTGATTTCCTGCCCGAATAAATTTATGGAGATCTCTTTGTTGTGTTCTGTTGCCAGCTGGTGTAGCCTTTCTTCTGCAATTGTAAGCATTCCTCCGGTGCCACAAGCTCCGTCATAAACTAGATATGAACTATCTTTAATTTTGTCTGCTACTGGCAAAAAAGCGATATCTGCCATAAGCTCTACAACATCACGGGGAGTAAAATGTTCTCCTGCTTCTTCATTGTTTTCTTCGTTGAATTTCCGAATTAGCTCCTCAAAAATCACTCCCATTGAATGATTATCAAGTGCAGGGAGCTTGATTTCACCGTTATCATCGAACACAGGCTCAGAACTGAGGTTAATAGTCGGGCTTACAAACTTCTCTATAATAGATCCCAAAATATCTGCTTCGATCATTGTATCAATTTGGTTTCTGAACTTAAACTTCTCAAGTATTTCCTGCACATTCGGGGAGAAACCGTCTAAGTATGCAATAAAGTCTGCTTTAAGCTGCTGCTGCTTTGCCCTTGATTTGAGGTCTTTAAGCATGAAGGGGGATGAGTTGCAAAAAGCTTGCCCCGCGACATTACAAAGTGCTGCTGTTTGATTGATTACACCTGCACTATCCAAGTTAGCTTTCATTTGAAGCACAGCTTCTTTGGTTGGCTCAAGAACCGCATCTAGACGACGAATAACGGTCTGGAGTGCTACGCTAAAAGTGCAGTCGCAAAACACCCTCGAATGAAATAAAATGG
>CAYVFQ010000123.1:0-2418 GCA_964451045.1 uncultured archaeon | reverse complement strand
AGACAAAAAAAAGAGAAGAAGAAGTCAGTGTAAGGGGTGCATTAAGGTCAGGCTATAGTCTGTTTGGGGGCAAACACGAATACTTCACACCGGTTTTATACATAGGCGGAGAAGGGATAGGATATTTCGGCGACAGATACAATGCGGAGAAAGGCGTGAATGAGCTTAAAACTCTTGCAAATTACTTGGTTGAAATAGACGACCCATTAGGCGTCGCATTAAAAACGTACATAGATCACATAAAGGAAGGCATAGAATCCGGTAAAATTCCTGATTTTAACCCAGGATTGATACAAACTTCACTCAATACCTACATAAACGAAAAGATCCCACTTTCGCTCAAAAGAGTAAGGGAAACGCTGGAACCTGAAGTTGTAGAACCTGAGACCACTTATTCAGAAGAGGGTGAATCAGAAAAAAAACCAGGTTTCATAAAGAGGCACAAAAAGCTTATAACGTTAGGCATACTTGGGCTTATCGGCGGTGCGGCATATGCAATCAACTATTACAGCTCGCCGAGACAGAAACTTTCAAGAATAGCCGAACAGAATGGCATGCCCAGCAAGGCTGGTGTAGATTTCTTCGACCATTATCCCTCAGTGGCAAAATCTTTATTGAACGCGAACTCAACAAAGCTTGCGCCTGCCATAGAGCTGCATTATTTGAACGCTCCAGCGTTCGACGGAATTGAGAATGCGAACATGAAAGACCCACAGATAGTTTCGCAGAGTCCGTGGAACGAGCAAGTCACAAGAAGTATGATGGCTGCGGACGCTGCACAACTTGCATTAAAAGCGGGGGTGGATGGAAATTCATCTCTGAGCAAAGCTTCCATCTACATAATAGGCAATCTCACTATAGCGGACAAGCAGCTTGGACTTAAGCATAGTCCGTCTACTGTAAAGACTGTGCTAGAAGTCACGCAGTCGAATCCGGATATAGTCGACTTCAAACCGTTTACTTTCAAAGACGTTAATAACCAGACGGTGACTGTAAAGAGCGATAGCTATGCGAAGAACTATTGGGATGTAGCTGAGCTGATAAGAAACTATCCGGATATCGTGAACAACGCTGCGAAGTACGAATGGGCGAATGCTGCTGCGAGATGGAGCACTAGCGACGTGCCGCTGGATGATACTGTGTTGGAGTTTTATAGAATTATGGTGGAACTGCCGGTTGCATTGGAAAGCAATGGTATGCCTATAGCCAAGCATTACTACAACTCTAATCTGCTCAAACAGGAAATTGGGAACTATATCGACAGGAAGGTTATGTTGAAAGATTTGGCAGAGATACCTAATGAGACTTTCAACGTCACTGCTGGGGAGAACTACATAATGCAGAAGGCAATCGAGCAGGACATAAATATTACTAAACCTGGATGGGAGTCTAGACCACGTTTACCAGAAAACTGGGACCAACAGTTCATAGTTAAAGGAGAACAAGGAAGGAAAATGTTCGTTAAACAATTATCAGGGAAATACGATGAATTAGTTTCGTCTATGAACGACACTACAATAATAGAAAAACCAGCATTCAGTGGCACATATTCTGAATGGGCAGAACTCAGATATATAGGATGGTTAAGTGATAGAGCTGCTCACGGGCTTCCGAATACAGTATATCAGTTCAAGGAAATCGACAAAGTCCTTTCGAAGTCTTGCCCATATTGGAACTTGACAAAATATATATACGGGTATGAGAGATTTTTGAAGAACTATGGTGGAGAAGCGGCGATGTATGCTTATGGACTTCCACTAGCATTCAAATCATTTGGAATACCGTACAGTGGAATAAGTTTTAATGACAATCCTGCAGGAACTATACGTAGTGAATGGGCTATAGCATTGTCTGACGACTCGATCCAAATTCTAAAACAAACTCTACCAGAATATAATATTGCTGATACCCTTGGAAATTTGATAAGTTTATATTCTTGTATAGACGGTGCCGAAAAGGATGGAATAACTGAAATTGTTCAAACAAATCTTTATTTGCCGATTAAAAATGATTTGCCTCCAATTTACCTCTGGGTCAAAAAGTGAGAAAACAGAGTTGAGATGGATTCAAAAAGATTCATATAATCATAAGTTTCAACTTCCTGTTCAGTCCGTTCTGGTGGGTCGCACAGATACTTAGAGGAATAAATTCCTTCATTTACACATACACCGTCAGTAGCTCCAGGGTAAGGCCCGTCAGAATCAGCTGTACAGCACATCCCGTTTTGGCAATCCTCGTCAATTTCACATGCAGGATTATCACAAGTACAATCTGGTAAACAAACTCCCAAAACACCATCTTCGATGGGACATCTAGCATCATTAGGCACAGGAGCACCGCATCCAGTCGCAGCGTTACACACAGCATCGCAGCATTCGCCAGCGCCCAGACAGGTTTCCACAGTGTCGGACCCTATGT
>CAYVFQ010000122.1:0-2448 GCA_964451045.1 uncultured archaeon | reverse complement strand
CTCCTTGATCTGGCGTAGTTGGGCGTCCAGGCTGAAGGAGTCGCTCTGCATCTCAGACGAAAAGCGGATATAGGCTGCTCCTGGGATGGGGGTGGGATCTTGCTTCTTCTTGTATTCATTCATCATTATTCATCCTTTCATCATTGAAGAAATCATTTTGAAGAGTAGTCAGCAATACTACGCGAGAAGGTACCTATACACCTCCGATCCGGAGCAGCCAGGAATTTAGCTGGTATCGTTAGTCTTTTCCCGGTTGAGCGCCAGGTAGCGCCGGTTGATACGCGCCAACCATTCGATTAGGCTCTGTGGAAGGCTGTCAGGCAAGGGTTGCTGCTCCTGGAAAGGGGTTATATCATCTCTGGAAAACCGTTTTTCTTGTGGGTCAGGATTTTTGAATGGATTTTGACTTACAATCTCACCTGCCATAAATGCACCTCGTTTACTTTATGGATTGAAATGTCTCTTATGCACCTTAGGGGGTATAAGAAAACTCCGATTCCGACATACTTGATGTCAGAACCGGAGCGTGTATTGTTGGTCAGTGGACTAAAACAATTTACATCAAGGTTTATTTTTCATATTTTCCTCAGTGAATAGGCGAAGATATTTCGTGAATTATTCGGTAAGCGTCCGATTTGTATGGTTGTAAATCGGTATATTGGGCTTTAGTAGATGATGATGTAGATCACATAAAATAGTTTTATAACGTGGTCAATAATAAATTCGGTGAAGAGAATCAAAATCTTTGTTAAAAGCTAATTACACGGCTTATTTGCAGTCGTATATTCAACCTTGGCAGGTCAGTAAAACGGCGAAATTGCAGCGGATTAAGATCCTGTAATTAATATATAGGTGCCAAAATATATTTGAATTTTAATAAGATAATATGCCAAGACGACTAAAGCCTGCACCCGCTATTCTGAAACCCGATTAAAGAAAGCCCAATCTTACGCCCATGTTAGCGACTGGACCTGGAACCTCAATGAGGGTCACGTGGAGTGCGTGGTATTGATGTCAAGGGAGAAGAAGTAAGAGTTCGGGGAAGCCTTGAAATAAGCCATTTGTGTGTTTTTTCTGGTCGGGATGGAGCATATAAATTGTGATTTTATCGCTCCGTGAAAACAAGTCCAAAGTGCGAATTTTGAAGTGTACAGAGCAGGTTAGCTGTATGGTGTTCACGAGAGAGCAGATTAGATGTTTTTTGAAAAATTCGAGGTTGACAGAGCAGGTTGGATGTAGGCATTAAACTATGTAGCTAATGCATTGGTAAACTGGAATTTATTGCGATCTTATAAAGCAACCTAAAGTTGCGAAAATGCAAATTCAGGTTGGTTGCATGAAGTTGAAGATAGATTTATTATTGTAGCAAGCAATAACAAAGCGAGGTGACCAATATGAGTTTCGGTGAGAACTTAAAACAAAGCAGAAATGAAAACCATATGACCCAAGAAAAGTTAGCGGAATTATTAGATGTCTCAAGACAAGCAGTTTCCAAGTGGGAACAGGGAAATGGATATCCCGAAATTGAAAAGCTGATAACAATGGCTAAGATATTGAATATTTCCTTGGACCAGCTATTCGCGGAAGAACTTGCAAAAGAAGAAAATGCGGATGTTCAGAAAAGAAATCTACCGGGTGTTATGGCAGGGCTTAAGGCGTTTGCCACTGCAATGGATAATTTGATGGAACAGAGCATGTCAGAAACCGATAAGACAAGTTGACAAAAACATGTTCGATTGTTATTGGCAATAGATGAAGAAATCAATGGAGGAATGCTTATGAGAAAGTCTGCCAGAATTTTAGGACAAGAATTTGGCTTAACAGCGCAGGAAATGAACTTCGTCCTGAAAGAAGGGGGCTATTTGGTCGGCGAACCTGGGAATTATTTTGTTACCGAAAAAGGCGAAAAGTATGCAGAGGAGCAAGACCATCATCGTGGGACTGGCGGATATGCCCATTATAATCGTTACTGGACTACCAGAACTTGGGACGATGGGATTGCGGATGAACTGGATATCACCGCAGAAAGAAAAAGGGAAATCCGAGAGGCGATTTCCCTTGCAAAACAAAAATTGAATAAACCAGAAGATAATAATTTAGCAGATGATTACAATAGTTACGGGAACGGGAACGAATATGTAGGCGTAGCAGACGACAATGACAATAAGGACGCTCTTTTCGCGGCAGTAGGTGCGCTGCTTTTAGCCGCCTCGGCCTATGGCGTTTATAAAGCGGCTCCCCATATTAAGCGTTGGTGGAATGATAAGGCTGTACCCGGCCTAAAGAAAATGAAGATTAAGGTTACTGGCAAAGCAGAAAAAATAGAAGAAGTGAAAGATAACGATAATTTGACGGAGCAGTCCATGCCTGAAACAAATGAGTAAGGATGACAGGAACATGATAGCTGGTTGATGACCAAATCCATAATTCAAATTTACACAAAAGGAG
>CAYVFQ010000121.1:0-2468 GCA_964451045.1 uncultured archaeon | reverse complement strand
GCCCTATTGCTCGTTCATCAGAAGGAATAATCCTTTTATAATAATGGAGCAACAGCGCAAAAAGGCCCATAGTAGCAGTGATTGTATTTTTTAAATTAGCTTTTGCGAAGTTTCGATCTCGTTCATGCTTTACTTTGTTATAATCTCTCCACCATTCTGGCCCTCTGTCTTCAGGCCAGTCTTCCCATGGGCGCCAAGGACCAATAGCATACCTTTGGATGTAGCAACCGAAATCAGAAAAGTTAGGATATAAAGAAAAAATAATTGGGCGGTAAGTGGTAATATTGACATCTCTTGAACGCCCCGACGTGAAATTGGCATCAATATCTCCACACAGTAACTTAAAAATGACATCAGCTTCCGATCCTGCTGCCAAGAAAAGCCTTGCTAACTCAACCGAGTAAATATCCATGTTGTCATGATTAAATTCAACGTAGCGCGCACAACGTGCCAAATCCTCATCAATAGAACAGTAATATTCCCAGTGAGGCCAGATATACATTTTACAACCCTTTGAGTTGAAATTATTTTATTAATCAAGCAAAACTGACACAACAATTGGTATCCTTAGTAAACATTGAATGAATTATTCTTGCCACGTTTTTAGCTGTATTGATGGGTTGCCAGCCCTCAGGATCAATATATTCATCATCCATGTCAGAATCCAAAGCAAAGTTTAGAGCATCAGCAAAGTCTTCCAATGCCTTGATACCCATCGGAAGACTGGCTATATCATCCTCGTAAAGCTCAGCTGGCCGGTCAAACTGAATCGGTATAAATAGTGTGTCAGAATCGTTAGTTAATAAAAAATGGTCTTTACCAACTATTTCATGCGATTCACTTTCTAAATTATTTTCAAAAACCTTCAAAGCTTCTAGCTCGATATCCTCATCGGGCTCAAGTTCGTCCCGTTTAAAACCTTGTGAAACAAAGGCCATACAAATTACAAAGACATAATAAGCGACATAACTTCCAACACGTGGATAATCATCATCCTCAGGTAAAGTCCAGTTTTCAATATTAATTTTTTTACCAATGAGCTTCTCAAGTTTACAAATATAATCATTTAGAAAAGCTTCTTTATAACGACCAATAAACCATTCGCGAAAAGACACTCTTGCTAGGTTAAGCCCCATATCATACCTCTATAATTCTTTCAGAGAGAACTAAAACATCTGTGCACTTAACCATCAGATCAACTGCCATTCTCTCCGGAGCTAAATTATTTTCATTAAGAATATTCTCAATATAAGTTGACTTTGAATTAGAGAACCTTCTCCATTTGTCCGGCGATATATTTGAGATAAATAAAAACTCTGAGCTAGTCTTTTCGTCATTATTTGCATTGATTATTGCCGTATAAACATCAACTAGATACTCGTGAAAATTATAATTAACATTGCCCTCTTGCTCATTTCTATACTTACATTCTACATAGAGTATTTTAATAGACTCGGTATCTTTAAATAATGACAGAGAGAAGTCAAATCCCTTTCCTCCTATTTTAGTCGCTATAGCAGTTCTACTATAGGCATCGCCAAACTCTTTAGTATTTAATCCAAAAATGGTATGACCAAGAAGCCAGTTTTTAACTTTTCCTTGATACGATTTGCCTAAATTATGTGATCTTTCTCTCATGGCATTATCACAATCAATTATCTAATTCTATTTAATATGGCTTCCCACTCCTTGCCTTTGGGCATTATGAACAAACATTCTCCCCCACTCCTATCTTCCCAAAGCTCTCCCACTGTGCGCTTCTCTTTTGAATCGTCATTGCTCCAGAGGTGCTCACCTTTATATTCAACAACTAAAATTCGGCCATCTTGAAGCTTGGCCACGAAATCAGGATAGAAGGCGTCTGTGGAAGTAGGCAACCAAAAAGAGTGTTCTCGTCGTCTTTCCAGATTGCGCACCCAGAACTCAACCTGGTCAAGCTGGTCTATGAAGACGGCGCACTCGAACTCCTCTCCCTCTGATTTTAATTCCCCCACACGTGGAAAGAAGTGCTTGTTGAACTTGAGTTGGCCTTCGTAATACCGGTTAGGGGCGTAAGTCTCTTGCTTGTAGGAGAAGCAGATTTCTGGGGAAACAAAAACTTCACTAGGTCCGGTGGCGATGAGCGCTTGTTGGAAGGCCTGCCTGGATTTACTTTGCCGGTGGGCGTCGATTCTGTGGGCCAAAACGTCACGTAAACGGAACTTCTGCCTGGCCAACATCTCCAAGCTCAGACTCCGTTCCTCTTGAAGCTTGACCAATGCCTTGTTGATGAAAAGCGTAGCCTGTGTTTGGGTCAAGTCCGGATGCGGTATCTGTCGGTCCAGCCAGTTGACCAGAGCGGGCACTGTCCATCCTGTCTCCGTAGTAATTAATGTTAACTGTTGCCGGAGTTTTTCGATGAACACCACTTGTAGGGTGCCGTTCTCTTGCACGTCTACCATGCCAGCTTGGCCGGGCGTGGGCTGGGC